>DATHAP010000139.1 GCA_035489715.1 Actinomycetes bacterium | reverse complement strand
CTCGCGAAGGTGCGCGACATCGGCACCACCTTGCTCTCGGTGGAGGTCATCGCCTCGCCTCACTGAGGTTCTCGTTCCACCAGCCCCCGGCCGCCCGGCCGGAGGTGTCACCCGATCGAAACATTCGGAGAAACCCCATGTCCCAACCCATCCCTTCGACGCTCCATCGCATCGCCGCCGTGGCTGGCGGCGGAAGCGCCGCCATCCTCCTCATCAACGCCGCCAAGCGCGCCGAGGTCATCCCGACCTCAGCGTTCACCCAGCTCGTTGCGCCCCTCGCACAGATCTTGGCCCTGGCGCTGGTCACCGGCCTCTACTTTGCCTTCGGTCGCCGCACGGGCGCCTTCGGCCTGGTCGCCCATCTGCTGAACGCGTTCGCACTGGCGGCGCTGGTCGGCGTGGAGTTCGTGATCAATCTCGTGTTCGCCGATCTCCCTGACCGCACCGTCGAGGCACTCCGCGACGGCACTCTAGGCGTCGCGCTGTCAGTGGCATCCATCTCGTTCCTTCTCGGCACCCTGGCCTTCGTCGCCGCGATGCTCCGCATCCGGGAGGTTCCCACAACGCCGCTCGTCTTCTACGCCGTCGGCGCCGTACCGGTCTCGCTGCGAGCGTTCGTGCCGGAGGCGGCCTTGGACCTCGGGCTCGTCACCATGGCCGTGGGCATCGGTTGGATTTCGATCTGGTTCTTCAACCGGCCTAGCCGTATCACCACTCCGAAAGACCAGGTCGTCTCGGACGTACCTCTGGTCGGGGCGAGCCACTAGCCTCGATCTTTCACCTGTGAGCTGATCCTGTGGTGCGACACGGGCCGTAGAAGCACGGAAGTGCCTGCTCTGCTTGGGATTCTGCTGCTTGTCGAAGGCACAGGATCCGTGAGCCGAGAGGCACTCCGTAGGTGAACAGTATCCGGCGGCCGGGCCGCCTCCAGGTAGTGGCTGGGAGCGAGTCGCTGATCAGCTCGGCCGGCGCCGTGCTGTTGCTGCGTGCGGCACAGGTCAGCGGCCTGGATGAGGGGTTGCGCGAGCAGTTGGCGCCGTGACGTTCGACGCGCGCCGCGCACGATCCGGGCAAGATCGTGCTCGATCTGGCGGTGGCGATCGCACTGGGTGGGGACTGCCTGGCCGACCTGGCGTTGGTGCGGGCGCAGCCGCAGCTGTTTGGGCGGGTGGCCTCCGATCCGACGGTGTCGCGGCTGGTCGCCACCCTGGCTGCGGACGCGCCCGCGGCGTTGCACGCGTTGCGCGCGGCTCGGGCTGCCGCTCGGGCCCGGGTCTGGGCAATGCGGGGCGCCGGTGGGCGAGGACGGGCCGGTCATCCTCGATCTCGACGCCACCCTGGTGGAGGCGCACTCGGAGAAGGAAGGCGCCGCCGCGACCTGGAAACGAGGCTTCGGGTTCCATCCGTTGCTGGCCTTTCTCGACCACGGACCGGGCGGCACCGGTGAGTGCGTCGGGGCGCTGCTGCGCCCGGGCACGGCGACGGCCAACAACGCCGGCGACCACATCGCCGTACTCGCCGAGGCGCTGGCCCAGCTGCCGGCGCAGGTTCGCGACCGGGTCCTGGTGCGTGCTGACAGCGGCGGCGGAGTGCACGCCTTCCTCGATCACCTGCACGCCCGGGGGCTGCGCTACTCCATCGGACTGATGGGCTACCAGCCGGTGCTGGATGCGCTGGACGCGCTGCCCCGACAGGCCTGGAAGGCCGCCCTCGACGAGCACGGCCGACCGCGCGAGGGCGCGCAGGTCGCCGAACTGACCCGCTACCTGCCGCCGACCTACAAGCCGTGGCCGGACGGGATGCGGGTGATCGCCCGCCGGGAACGCCCGCACCCCGGCGCGCAGCTGCGCATCACCCACCGTGACGGCTGGCGGATCACCTGCTTTGCCACCAACGTGCCCGGCGGACGACTCGCCGAGCACGAACGACGGCACCGGCTGCGGGCCCGCGCCGAAGACCGCATCCGCTGCCTGAAGGACACCGGGTGCGCAACCTGCCGCTGCACGACTTCACCGCCAACCAGATATGGCTCGAGCTCGTCGCCCTCGCCGCCGACCTGCTCGCCTGGACCCAACTGCTACACGTACGCCGTGCTGAACCGGATCTTCCACTGGCGAGCGGGCCGACGGGTGCCCGGCTGCCCGCCGCCGGACCAGACCGACGGGGCCTGGCTGGCCTACCTCTGCCACGCGCCGTTGCTGCTCTGGGGCCCGCTGCTCGTCGTAGTCACGGTCGCCTACTCCCGGCGCCGCACGGCGACCTCCACGGCGAGCCGCAACGGCGTCGGCGTCAGGGCTTGAGCCGTCATCATTGACGGTCGACGAAAAGGATCTCGATGGCGTTGTTCCCGTAGCCCAACCGGTTCCACGGTGGCACGTCCGGCTGGACGTTGCCGGCGGCGTCGGTCGCGCGGGCGCGCAGCGTGTGGCGTCCGACGTCGGTGCTGTCCCAGACGTATGACCAGTCCTGCCACTGGTAGGGCCCATTCGGCGGCTCCAGCGACGCGGGGTGCCAGTCGCCCTCACCGGTGAGACTGACGTCGACCCGGGTGACCGGGCCGGTTCCTGACCACGCCTTGCCTCTCACCGTGTGCGCGCCCAGGGGGAGGACCGAGCCGGGAGCGGGGTCGGTGATCCGGGCCCGCACGCGCATGCGGGTCACCGGCTCGTGGGCCCGGTCCGGCCACTCATAGATGTAGTGGCCGGTCTGGAACTCGCCGCTGAACGGCTCCTCGAGCACGTCGATCCGCCTGAGCCACTTCACCGAGGCGACGGCGTACCAGTGCGGTGCGATGATCCGGAACGGTGCGCCGTGATCGGGTGTGAGCGGTTCGCCGTTCATCTCGTAGGCGACCAGGATCGACGACGAAGGGTCGGCCGCCTCGGCGAGTGGGAGCGCACGGACGAACGTGAGGTCGCCCTGGTCGGTGTCCGGGAGGATCGCCTTGAGGTGGTACGGGCCGTGATCGGCGCCTTCGAACCGCACGTCGACTCCCTGGGAGGCCGGCTGGGCGAGCGCGAGGACGTCGCTGAGCAGGGCACCGGTCCATCGCGCGGTCGACACGGCGTAGTCGCCCCACGGCTCCCCGGTCGGGAGAGGTCTCATGTTCAGGCGGCCGTTGCCCGCACATTCCAGGGTCACCGCCTGCTCCCGCGCAGGTAGCGCGCGTAGGTCGTCGAGCGTCAGCGTCGTGGGGATGCCCACGGCACCGCCGATCTCCAGGGTCCCGTCGTGCGTGGGCAGCGCGAAGTTGCTCCGCACGTAGTGCAGGGCGGTGGGGGTGATGTCCCCGACAAGGGCTTCCGGCGGTGCCTCGGCGTTGTAGGGAGCCGGGTTGATCATCTGCAGGGCGGCGCGTGCCGACTCCAGGTCGTCTGCGACTGTCATGTGCTCGGGTCTGCCTCTCACTCGGTCTCGGAAGCCTGAGGCTCAGAAGTCCGCGTCGTCGAAGCTCGGCTCGCGGCTGTCGTTGAAGGCTCCGATCCCCTCCACGCGGTCGGGATGCACGGCCGAGCGCCAATGAGCATCCATCATGATCGCGATCGCCTGCTCGATCGGCTGCCCTTCGCCCAGGTGGACGGCGCGCTTGACCGACTGCACCGCCGTCGGCGAGTTGCCGGCGATCTTCTCCGCGATGCGGCGGGCCGCAGGCATCAGGTCGTCGGGCGGATGGAGCTCGTTGACCATGCCGAGGCGGTGGAGCTCCTGGGCCGGCACCGGGTCGCCGGTCATCAGCATCTGCAGGGCCATGCCTCGCGGGAGCAGACGTGGCAGCAGCGCAGGCGAGCCGCCGCCAGCAGCGAGGCCGAGCATCGCCTCGGGCTGGCCGAACGTCGCGGTCTCGGACGCGATGATGAAGTCGGTGCTCTGAGCCAGCTCGCAGCCGCCGCCGTACGCGATGCCGTTGACGGCAGCGAAGACCGGCTTGCGCAGCTGACGCACGGTGTAGAGGGTGCGGTCGAAGGCCTGACGCTGCCGGAGCCAGTCCTCCTTGGTCATGGACCTGCGCTGTCGAAGGTCGCTGCCGACCGAGAAGGCTCGGTCACCGGCTCCGGTCAGGATCACGACCCGGACGGCGGTCCGCACGGCGATCGTTTCGACAATCTCGGTGAGACGCGCGCCCATCTCCGTGGTGATCGCGTTGTCCGCATGCGGTCGGTTGAGGGTGACCAGTGCCACCCGGCCGCCATCGAGGTGGTCGAGGAGCACGGGGTCCCCGATCTCGTCGCCGTCCGCAGGGGGTGGGCCGAAGTCGAGCGCCTTCCATCGGTCCGTGCCGGATGGGCTCATCGCCACGCGTTCCTCTCCGTTCGGTGCCGAGCGTTCATGTGTCCAGCTCCGCCAGCCAGCGCATGGCCTCGATGCCTGGCGCGAAGAAGTACTCCCCGCCTCGCGTCACGACGAAGGGCGGCAGGTCCTGCAGCTTGCGACGGATCGGACGCCTGGGGATGGTGAAGCCGCCCGACCCGTCGCTCGGTCCGACGAGCGGGTCCTTCTCGAGTGGCGCGCCGATGAAGATGCCGTCGTTGAGCCATTGGGTCTTGACGAACTCGAACTGACGCTTGAGATGTGCCCCGGCGAACACGAAGATGATCCCTCGATCGGCGCCGTCGTCCTCGAGCTCGCCGTCGGGCAGCATGGGTCCGTAGCTCGTCCCGCGCCGGATCATGCGATGCAGCCGTACGTCGACGCTCCCGTCCTGGTGCAGGGAGTCACGGGGGTTGGCCCTCCGCGCGTGCGCGCCGACCGGGCACTTGAACCCACGGGGATCATCGGCGAAGAGAAAGTCGTTGTTGCGCCGGGCATCGGCACCGAGCTCGGGGTCGTCGCGGTCCGGTGCCAGGGCGAGCGGAGCACCGCTCTGCCATCGCCCGACCATCTTCGCGCCGAGAGCATCCGCGTCGGCGCGGCTCGTCGCCCGGTCGCGCAGGTAGCGTCGGTAGGCACCCACCTTCGTGTGCAGCTTCCGGAAGACGACGTACGTGCCGTTGCGCCCCAGGATCTCCGGTGTCGGCGTCGGCGGGAGCTCGCCGGTCTCGTCGGGGTAGCCGAGGATGATCTCGCCGGCCTTGAGAGGTGGTTCCCGGGGACTGGTGCTGGGCCTACCACTGCCTTCGACCGCGGGTTGGCCGATGCCGTCCTTGAAGCCGAAGGAGGTACGCCCAGTAGCGAGCTGGTAGCAGTCCTGACGCCAGAGCACCTCGACCCCCGGCAGCTGCTGGTGGGCTCGGCGTGCCTGGTCAGCGGTCTCCTCGAGCTGAGCAGCGTCGTGAGCGAGAAGCGCGATGGCCACGTGCACGTCGCCACTTCCGAGAGGAGGCTCCCAGTGCTCAGGACTGCTCTCACCGACGTCGCCCAGCAGCGCGGCGCGTGCCGCCATCCCTTCACGGAACTCCGGCGCGAAGCTGTCCAGCGAGGTCTTCGGGACGCCCAGAGCCTCGAGGCCGCGATAGGTGAACCCCACGGTCACCGACGTGTCGTCCCGGCGGTCGGACGTCCGCGCGTCGGCGGCGATCCGATGCAGTCTCCCGACCAGCTCACGTCCGTCTGCCCGGTCCGCGATGCGCAGCATCACATATGCACCGACGTAGGGCGAGGGACGCTCGAACAGCGCACCGGTCTGGATGTCGTCGACCTCGAGCTCGGGATGACTCGTGTCGGTCATGGCTTCACGTGCCTTCCGGCGCTAGTGGTGCTCAGGGGGCGCGGGCGGGTTCTCGTTGGGCGGCGCCAGGTAAGGGAAGGTGCTCGTGGCCGGGCACGTGGCCGTGTCTACACCGTCGCGGATGACCGGCCCGTGGCCGCCGTTGACGAGCTGGGTGAAGACCTGGTCCATCACGTCGTCGTTCAAGGTGCGTCCACCGCAGGTCTGGTGCGGCTCACCGCGTCGAGCTGCGAGCTCGATGTCGAGGAACGACCCTCGCTCGACGTAAGGCCTGGAGACGTCGACGACGAGGAAGTCGGCGAGGACAAGGTCGGTCAACGGGTGGTTGCCATCTCCGTCCGTCGGCCAGTCCACCTTGCCGTCAAGGCCGTCCCAGAAGGCGAGGTTCGCGTTCAGGCGCGCACGGTACGCGCCCGCGTACGAGCTGCCCAGGTGGAACGCGTCCTCCATGTTGTAGAGGTCACGCAGCTCGAGGTCCCGGTTCACCGGGTCGAACTCCTTCGACGCCAGCATCATGTTCTTCACCTCCGGACGGCCGACCCGCTCGATCCGGACGTTGACCTTGCCTCTTGTCAGGGTCTCTGCGACGACTCCCACGAGTCCGATGCCTCCGAGCAGCCGGGCATCCATCTCGACGACGACGCTCAACACGTTCTTGCCGTCCAGGAAGATCGAGCCGGGATCGCTGAACGCCAGCTTGTGCGTCGCGAGCGTCGTCAGGGCGGCGCGGGCGTCCATGATGAACGGGTCCCAGCGCACGCCGGCGAAGACCCGCAAGCCGGCGCCAGCACCTCCGCTCGGGTCGTTCACGCGGAAGGAGACCGACTGGCCGGTCGACGAGGTGCAGGCGCCTTCCTGGACGTGACCGTCACCGTCGGGCCCCGGCGTGGAGAAGACACAGTCGAGCACGTACTCGTCCTCCGCCGGGACGAACTTCCATCCGGAGTCCGCGCCCGGCAGCTCGAGCGGCCGCACCCTGAAGCGGTAGAGGAGTCCCTCCGAGAACAGGTCGGTGGGCCTGGCCATCGGGAGCGTGTTCATGACGAGCACCAGGCGACCCGCCTGCTGCGGGCTCGGGAAGGCGTACACGTCGGTGATGTCCGCGATCGGGTCGGCGAGGGCGCGCGGCCCGGAGATGTGGTCCGACATCGGATGGGAGCCCGTATCGCTGAGTCGCTAGTCCCCGGCCTCGTCCAGCAGCGGCTTCATCGCTGGATGCTCGAGAAGGTCGGCGGCCGCCGGGTGGTCGAGAACCTGCTGGAAGGCTGCGCTCACGCGTTGGGCCTTGCGGATCTCCTTGACCGTGCCGGGGTAGTTGCGAGCGTACGCCGCGGCCGTCTGCTCGGCGCCGAGGACGAAGGTCTTGACTGCGGCGACATCCGGCAGGCCGTCATAGCCCTCCACGTGGCGGAAGATCACGTCGAACAGCGCCAGAGTCGGCCCGGACGTGAAGAAGTCCTCCATGTAGGCGTCCCACGGGCCGTCGAAGCTGGTGATGAAGGCGAGCCTGCTGTCCTCGTCGAAGAGCACGAAGCGTGCCTCGTGGATGGACTGGATGGCCATGCCGTAGTCGCCCGGCCGGTAGCCCGGGGTGTCCTGCAGCTCCGCTAGCGCCTGGCGCAGCGGACCTCCCTGGCCGGGCTTGACCTGGAAGAACAAGCTGAACTCACTGGTGGTACCGACGCTCAGACCCGGGTGAGACGGTCCGGACAGGGAAACGGTCATCGGTGCCTCCACTGGAAAGTCAACGCAACGAAACCTACGCTTCACCCAGAGGGACGCACCTCGTCCGGTTTGGGTGATGCGAGGCGCCCGTGCACGCTTTCGCGGAATGTGTGATGCGGTCACGCAGCGGTGCGCGCCGCCCAGTCGCGTCGCCGCAGCGCGTTGACCGGCGAGTAGCGGTCGAACAGCGACACGACCAGGGTCAGCAGCAGGAGGAAGAACATGGTCACCGGCAGGTCGATCCGGGGCTCGCCGGGCAGGACGAAGCGCACCAGCAGGACGAAGAGCAGGTTCACCGCCGCCAGGGCCAGGAAGGACGACCAGGCCGCGTCGAAGCCACGGCCGGCCCTGGCGGCGCCCAGGCCCACGGCCGAGTCCACCGTGACCAGCACGCCGACGGCCAGGGCGATCTGCACGGTGCTCGCCTCCACGCCCGGCAGGATGCTGGCGAAGATCGCCGTGACCAGGGTTATGAGGACGACCTTCTCCAGAAGCAGGAGGTCGAACACGGTGCCCCTGGCGAGGCGGCCTGCCCGGCGGGCCTCCCGCCGACCCAGGCCGCCGGGGAGGTCCTCGGAGCGCACCTGCAACGCGTGGTCGCGCGGTCGCAGCCGTGGCCGGACCACGAACCAGAGCACGGCGGCGCCGACCAGGATGGCGATGACGACCGCGACACCGAACCAGACGTGGTCGCGCACCGCATCGGTGAAGTCCAGCTGGGCGACGTGGATCCACCACTCCTGCGGCAGCTTGACGAACACCCAGATCGCGGCGGCGGTCAGCGCCCACGCCCGGGTGGACACCGACTGCGGTCGCCACAGCAGCGCGACCGCCGACAGCGCGATGAAGAAGTACTCGAACGTGTTGGGGAAGACGAGCAGCAGCGTCCGGTACTGCGCGCCGGTGAGCTCGAAGACGGCGACGCCCACCAGCCGGTAGTAGAACAGCCCGCGCGAGATCTCGAACGCGCCGATGTGCGCCCAGTTGCGCATGGTCGAGACGTACGCGAGGGCGAGGTAGTAGACGTCGAGCGCCTTGTCGTAGGACTGGTAGTAGGTCAGGTCGATGTCGGTGAACGTCTGGAACACCGTCTGGTCCACCGCGTCGATGACCAGGCTGGCCAGGATCGACGGTAGCGGGAACCGGAAGACCAGCAGCGGCACGAGCAGGCGCACGGCGAGGACGACGCCGAAGATCGTGGCGTCGCCCGCACTGCCGTCCATCGTCGCTCTCTCTCGTCGCTCGCCGTCCGGTCCGCGGTGCCTCAACCTGGCAGACAGCTGCATGCGGCGTCCCGGACATGACCGAGTCCGGTGCCTTCGGGGCCGATCTCCACCATGCTGAGCGGGTGACGGACGGCGCGCACCCACGACGGCGCACGGTCGCCGGCTGGCTCCTCGTCGTCTTCGCCTCCGTGAGCGCCGGTGTCGGCCTGCTCGCGTCGTGGGCCGACTCCAGTCTGGCCAGCTCGAGCGGCTTCGCCGACCGCGCCACGGCCGCGCTCGCCGACGACGAGGTCAACGACCTGCTCGCCAACCGGCTGGTCGACCGGTTCGCCGCCGACACCCGGCTCGCCACGAGCGCCCGCCCGGTCGCCGTCGGGCTGGCCGACGCGGTGCTGGAGAGCGACCAGTTCGCCGGGGTGTTCCACGCCGCCGTGCGCACCGCGCACGAGCAGCTGGTGGCCGACCGGGACGACTCGGTGGTGCTGGCACTGGCCGACGCGGCGCCGCTCCTCCTGCCCTCGCTAGCTCCCGAACAGGCCGACACCATCACCTCGTCGTCGGACGCCGTGGTGGCGATCGTCGACAACCCGGTGATCGTCGCCGCCGCGCACCTGCTGCCCGTGGCCCGCACCATCGCCTGGGTCTGCCTCGGGCTGTGGCTGGCGTGCTCCGCGGGCGCGGTCGCCCTGCTCGGTCCGCCCCGGCGTGGGCTGCGCCGGCTCGGCACCGGGCTGATGGTGACCGGAGCCGTCCTCGGCGTGGGTCTCGTCCTCCTCCGACTGGAGGCCGGTCGCCTGGTCGCGGCGGACGTGTCCGCCGCCGTCGAGTCGCTGGTGCGCGCGTTCACCGCACCGCTGCTGGCCGAGGCCGAACTGCTCCTGGTGCTCGGAGCCGTGGTCGTGATGGCGACGAGCAGCCGCCCGCCGACCGTCGCCGTGCTGGCCGAGCACGTGCGGGTCCGCTACGCGGCGTGGCACGACAACCGGCTGGCACAGGGTGTCGTGCTGACCGGCACCCTCCTGCTGTCCTGGTGGCTGCTCGCCGCTCCGCTCGACGCGCTGACCGTGCTGGCCCGGCTGGCCGGACTGGTCCTCGGCGCGGTCGCCGTGCTCATCGTCCTGGGAGAGCTGACGAGGCTGCTCGACCGCGGCCGCTCGACCGGTCCGGTGCAGGGCGCCGTCCGGGGCTTCAGCACCGCAGCTCTGACCGTGGTGACGGTGGTGGTGGTGGTCGCGACCGTCGCGACCGCGGCGCTGCTGCCCGACGCGACTGTGCCCGACCCGCCGGTCGCTGACCCCGATCACAACGGCTGCAACGGGTCGATCGACCTGTGCGACCGCCGGCTGGACCAGGTCGCGCTGGCCGGCAGCCACAACGCGATGGCCACGACCGCGGCTCCGGGCTGGTTCCTCGCCGAGCAGCGGCTCAGCGTCGTCGGTCAGCTGGCCTCCGGCGTGCACGCGCTGATGCTCGACGTCTACCCCGGCTGGCGCAGCGGAGGGGTGGTGCGGACGGACATCCGTCGCAAGGAGACCCTGGCGGCCGCCGAGGACGAGCTCACCGCCGAAAGTCGTGCCGCGCTCGCGCGGCTCTCCGTCACCGCCGGAGCCGTCCCGGACGAGGGCGACGACGTGCGGGCCTACCTCTGCCACGGCTACTGCGAGCTCGGCGCCACCGACCTGATCGAGTCGCTGCAGGGCATCGACGACTACCTGGCGCAGAACCCGGAGCAGGTCGTCGTGCTGATCCTGCAGGACTACCTGACCGCGGCGGAGACCGAGAAGGTGTTCGAGCAGGCGGGCGTCCTCGACCGCGTCTGGCCGCTCTCGGTGGACGAGCCGTTGCCGCTGCTGCGCGACCTGGTCGAGTCGGGGCGCACGCTCGTCGTCACGAGCGAGAACCACGGCGGCGAGTTGCCGTGGATGCCTGACTTCTACGCGATCGCGGAGGAGACGCCGTACGACTGGCCCAGCGCCGAGGCCTTCGCGTGCGAGCCGGCGCGCGGCGGCACCGACAAGCCGCTCTTCCTGGTCAACCACTGGATCAGCAACACCTCGTCGCCGATCGCCAACGCCCGGGTGGCCAACACCATCGACGAGCTGGAGCGCCGCATCGCCCAGTGCCGGACCGAGCGCGGCCGGGCACCGACGATCCTGGCAGTGGACTTCGTGGACATCGGTGACGTGGTGCCGGTCGTGGACGGGCTCAACGCGTCGGGCGAGCTGGCCCGCTGAAGCGGACCCTCGGGGAGGCATCCGCCCGCGGATCGGGGACAGAAGCCCGTCGGACACGTCAGCCGAGCAGAGGACCCGTCGTGCGTCACATCCCGGAGAAGCGCCAGGACATCAAGCCGCCCGCCGGCATCGCGCCGCTGCTCCTCGCGGTGGCCTTCGTCCTGGTCCTCGTCGCCGTCGTCGTGGGGGTCGCGACGGCCGCCTGACCGTCGTGGCCGCGGTCCGGATCAGGCCGCGGCCGGCTCGACCGCCTCGTCCGCGACGTGCCAGGCCCGGGGCGAACCGGCCCGCGGGATCAGCAGGGTGGCCACCAGGGCCAGCAGCGCGGCCGCCGCGGAGAAGGCGAAGGTGGCGGCGTAGGCACCCTCGGTCGGGAGCGGGCTGCCCGGGATGGTGTGGGTCGACAGGATGGCCGACGCGACGGCGGCCCCGAACGACCCGCCCACGGTGCGGGTGACCGTGTTGATGCCGGACGCGATGCCCACCTCGCTCTGGTCGACGGCGCCGACGACGAGGTTGGCCATCGAGGCCAGCGACAGGGTGAGCCCGGCGCCGAACAGCGCGCCGAGCACCACGAAGTGCCACGGATGGGCGTGCGCCGCGGCCATGCCCGCGAAGGCCACCGCGGCGAGACCGGTCCCGGCGGCGAGGACGACGCGCGAGCCGAAGCGGCCCTCGAGACGGCCGACGAACGCCCCGGTCAGCAGCTGCGCCGCAGCCACCGGCACAAGAAGGAGGCCGGCCGCCGTGACGGAGGCGCCGAACCCGTAGCCGGCGGACTCCGGAGCCTGGGCGAACTGCGGGATGGCCAGGAAGCTGGCGAACATCGAGACCCCGACCAGCAGCCCGGCCAGGTTGGTGGCCGCGACGACCGGCCGGCGCAGCACGGCCATGGAGATCAGCGGCTCGCGCACCCGCGCCTCGGTGACCACCCAGACGCCGAGCACCGCGACCCCGACGACGAGCAGACCGATCGTCCGTGCGGAGCCCCAGCCCCAGCTGCCGGACTGGCTCACGCCGAGCAGCAGGGCGGTGAGCGCGACCGAGAGCAGCCCGGCGCCGAGCCAGTCGATGCGGGCGCTGGCGGCGACCGGGCCCCGGGGGATGACCCGCCACGCCGCCACGGCGGCCGGGAGGGCTACCAGGTTGACCCAGAAGATCATCGAGACGTCGCCGTGGTCGAGGATCACGCCCGATAGCGGCAGCCCGATCCCGCCGCCGATCCCGAACACCGCGCTGACGATGCCCAGCGCGTGCGGGACCCGCTCCCGGGGGAACGTGTCGCGCACGATGCCGAACGCCAGCGGGAACACCCCGCCCGCGACACCCTGGAGCACCCGGCCGGCGACGAGCACCCCGAGCGAGTCGGCGAAGGCGTTGACCACCCCGCCGGCCGTGAAGATCAGCAGGACGACGGCCAGCACCCGGCCGCGGCCGTGCACGTCGCCGAGCTTGCCGACGATCGGCGTGGAGACCGACGCCGAGAGCAGGAAGCCGGTCAGCAGCCAGGAGGTCGCCGCGGTCGAGGCGCCCACCTCGGCCGCGATGGCCGGGATGGCCGGGATGACGACGGTCTGCGCGAGGGAGAACGAGACGCAGGCCGTGATCAGGACGGCCATGACCTCGCGCGTGTTGACGGTCTGCGGGCGTGGGTCCACGAGGGGTGCCAAGGACCGGCACCGGGGCGGTATTCCCGTACGACCGAGACTCAGGGGCAGGCAGGCAGGTCGGACAGCTGGGTAGTCACTACTCTCGTCGCCCGGTCACCGGGGACGCACGCTCAGGGTCATGACGACAACACGCCTCCGCTCTGCCCACCTGTCCATCGCCGCCACCGCCCTGGCGCTGGGGACCCTCACCGCCTGCGGCGGGTCCGACCCGTCCCCGTCGCCCGCCGCCGACGACGTCGCTGAAGCCGCCGGCTCGGCCGCCGCGCCCGCCGGGTCGGACACGCTCGACCCCTGCGCACTGGTCAGCGCCGCCGACCTGGGGGCGGCCCTCGGCACCGACGTTTCGGTGGACGGGCCGGCCACCGAGCAGTTCCGCGGCCGGACCTGCGACTTCGTCTTCCCGCTCGAGAGCCCGGTGCTCGACGAGGGCCGGCTCACCGTCAGCGCCTGGCACGGCGCGGAGTTCTTCCTGCCCGGCACGATCGGCCCTCACCTCGCCGGCATCGGCGACGCGGCGCAGGACGACAGCGACCACGGCATCGTGCTCTTCCGCAAGGGCGACGAGGTCGTGCAGGTGCACGTGCTCGCGCCGGGGCTGCAGAAGGCGTCGCTGGACATCGCCCGGCAGGCGGCGAGCGCGGTCTGAGCCCGTCGGTACGCTGCCGAGGTGACCGAGCGACGACCTACCCTGCTCGGTCGCCCGCCGCGGGACGAGTCGGCCCGGCCGATGCGGGTCAGCTCGCTGAGCTCGCAGCTGCTCACCGTCGGCGTGGACATCGGCGGCACCAAGGTCGCGGCCGGTGTCGTCGACCGTACCGGGGCGGTCATCGACGTCGTACGCCGTGACACCCCGCACCGCAGCACGACGCCGGACGTGGTCGAGGACACCATCGTCGACGCGGTGCTCGACCTCACGAAGCGGCACGACGTCCACGCCGTCGGCATCGGCGCGGCCGGCTTCATCGACGCGACCCGCTCGCACGTCCTCTTCGCGCCGCACCTGTCCTGGCGGGACGAACCGCTGCGTGAGGCGATCAGCAGCCGGCTCCGGCTGCCGGTGGTGGTCGAGAACGACGCCAACGCCGCGCTGTGGGGGGAGTGGCGCTTCGGGGCGGCCCGCGGCGCGACCCACGCGGTGTGCGTGAACCTCGGCACCGGCATCGGCGGCGCGATCCTCACCAACGGCACCCTGCAGCGCGGCCGGTACGGCGTGGCCGGCGAGTTCGGCCACATGCAGGTCGTGCCGCAGGGCCGGCGCTGCGAGTGCGGCAACCGGGGCTGCTGGGAGCAGTACGCCTCGGGCAACGTCCTGGTCCGCGAGGCGCGCGAGCTGGCCGCCTCCGGGTCGCCGATGGCGCACGCGCTGCTCGAACGGGTCGACGGCGACCCGACGCTGCTCACCGGGCCGCTGGTCACCGAGGTGGCGCGGGCCGGCGACCCGGCCGCGATCGAGCTCTTCGAGGAGGTCGGCCACTGGCTGGGGGTCGGCATCGCCAACCTGGCCGCCGCCCTGGACCCGGGGTCGTTCGTGGTCGGGGGAGGGGTGTCGGAGGCCGGCGTGCTGCTGCTGGGGCCGGCCCGCGAGAGCTTCCAGCGCACCCTGACCGGTCGGCGCTACCGGCCGGAGGCCGAGATCGTCCAGGCCGCCCTGGGTAACCAGGCCGGACTGGTGGGGGCCGCCGACCTGGCCCGGCCCTTCGCCCGACGCTTCCGCCGGGCCAGGGCTCGCGCCGCGGACCGTCGCGAGCGGCGCTACGGGAGCCGCTACCAGTGACGCCGCCGATGCGGATGTCCAACGTCGACGCCGCGTGGCTCGGCATGGACGCTCCGGACAACCTGATGATGGTCACCGGTGTGCTGTGGCTCGACGAGCCGGTCGACCGCGAGCGGCTGGCCGAGGTGGTCCGCAAGCGTCTGCTCGATCCCTACCCCAAGTTCTCGATGCGGGCGCTGCCCACCCGCACGCCGTTCGAGCAGCCGGTCTGGACCGACGACCCGGACTTCGACCTCGACCGCCACCTGGTGGACGGCGGCGAGTGCACCGGGGACGACGGGCTCGCCGCGCTGGTCAGCGACCTGCTCGGCCGGCCCCTGGACATGACCCGACCGCCGTGGCAGCTGCAGGTCGTCTCGGTGCAGGGCGGCGACGGCCCGCGGACGGCGCTCGTGGCCCGGCTGCACCACTGCATCGCCGACGGCATCGCGCTGGCGGGCGTGCTGCTGTCGCTGACCGACGACCAGCCGGCGCCATCACAGGAGACACCGCCGGAGTCATCGCCGGAGACATCGCCGGAGACATCGCCGGAGACATCGCCGGGGGCCTTACCGGCACAGGTGCCGGCCGCGACCACCGACCTGCGTGACCCGCGACGGCCCGGGCTGGTGCGCCGGGTGACCGACGGGACGCAGGACGTCGCCGAGGTGACTGGCATCGACGTGCTGCCGCACGGGATCCGGCAGGCGGTCGGGGCGGTCCGCTTCACCTGGCGGGTGGTGGCGACCGGGCTGTCGCTGGTCTTCGCCAGCCGTGACCCGCGCACCCGGCTCAGCGGCCGGATCGGCACCCGCAAGGTGGCGGCGTGGTGCGACCCGATCGACCTGCGGCTGGTCAAGCGGCTCGCGGCCGCGCTCGACGTCACGGTCAACGACGTACTGCTCGCCGTCACTGCCGGCGCGCTGCGCTCTCACCTGATGGCGCACGGCGACCGGCCGCACGACCTGCGGATCTTCGTGCCGGTGGACCTGCGACCGCGTGGCGAGCCGGTGCCGGCCAGCCTGGGCAACCGCTTCGGCCTGGTGTTCCTGCGGCTGCCGGTAGCCGAGCCCGACGTCGTCGCCCGGGTGCACGCGGTGCACGAGCGGATTGGCCGGGTCAAGGGCGCGGCGCAGGCGGCGTCGACCTTCGCGCTGCTGACCGTCGTCGGCGCGCTGCCGTCGTGGGGTCACCGGCTGGCGGTGCGGCTGCTCGGCTCCAAGTCGAGCGCCGTGGTCACCAACGTCCCCGGCCCGCGGGAGCCGGTGTGGCTGGCCGACGCTCGGGTGACCCGCGTCGTCTTCTGGGTGCCGCAGGCCGGCTCGGTCGGGCTGGGGGTGAGCATCCTGAGCTACGCGGGTGACGTCACGGTCGGGGTCGCGGCCGACCACAACCTGGTGCCCGACCCCGGCGAGCTGACCTCGGCGGTCCGGGACGAGGTCGACGCGCTCGTCCGCCGGGTGCTACCGGTCGACGCCGAGGTCACCTACGAGGAGCGGGCGTTCGAATCGCCGGAGTCGCAGGCGCTGGTCGCCGAGGTGCAGCAGGAGTACGTGCGGCGCTACGGCGGTCGGGACGAGACCCGCGTGGACCCGGCCGAGTTCGCGGCGCCGGACGGCACCTTCCTGGTGGCGCTCGTCAGCGGGGAGACGATCGGCTGCGCGGGCCTGCGCCGGCACGACGACGGTGCGGTGGAGGTGAAGCGGATGTTCGTCCGGGTCGAGCACCGGCGCCGCGGGCACGCCCGGCGGATGCTCACCGCCCTGGAGGACTGGGCCCGGGACCGCGGGGCGACCCGGGTGGTGCTCGAGACCGGGACGGCGCAGCCCGAGGCGATCGCGCTCTACGAGTCGGCGGGCTACCTGCCGACCGACGGCTTCGGGCACTACCGGGACTCGCCGTTGTCGCGGTCGTTCGCGAAGGACCTCTAGTGCACGGCGACCTGGTCGACCGCGCGGTCGCATTGTGCGCCGGGGGCCGGGCGCTGCTCGGCCTGGTCGGCTGCCCCGGGGCCGGCAAGACGACGGTCGCCGAGCACCTGGTCGGGGCCACCCGCGCCGCGCTGGGCGACGACGCCGTGGCGCACGTGCCGATGGACGGCTTCCACCTGGCCGACCGTCAGCTGGACCGGCTGGGCCTGCGCGATCGCAAGGGGGCGCCGGAGACCTTCGACGTCGACGGGTACGTCGCGCTGCTCCGTCGGCTGCTCGACCCGGCCGAGGGGCGCACCGTCTACGGCCCGGTCTTCGAGCGCGACCTCGAGCAGGCGCTCGCCGGCGCCGTCGCCGTCGGGCCCGCCGTGCGGCTCGTCGTGACCGAGGGCAACTACCTGCTCCTCGACCGGCCGGGCTGGCGCGACCTCACGGAGGTGCTGACCGAGACGTGGTTCGTCGAGGTCGACGACGAGGAGCGGGTACGTCGCCTGGTCGCTCGGCACGAGCTGTTCGGCAAGTCGCACGACGCCGCAGCTTCCTGGGTGGCCACGGTGGACGAGCCGAACGCCGCGCTGGTCCGGAGCACTCGGGAGCGGGCAGATCTCGTCGTCACCGCGTGAAAGGCCGGCTCGGTAGGGCGATCACGGCGTGGTCAGGACGGGGTCAGGGCGCTCGGCAGGCGGGTGACGAAGTCGAGCACGCAGGCCCACGTCGGCCGGACGACGACGTTGGTCATGGGCTGGCCCCGTAGCTGGGCGAGCCACTGCTCGGCCTGGTCGTTGCCGAAGTAGCGTCGAGCCGCAGCTGCGTACTCCGGCGACACGTCCTGGAGCGCCTCGACCTGGGCGGTGCCCCGCAGCAGCAGTGCCCGGTAGGGCCAGGACCCCTCGTCGTCGATCGTGACGGCGACCTCGGGACGAGTGGGCAGGACCTTCAGCTTCGGTGCGCGGGGCGGCGTGCCCATCACCACCGCCTCGCCGTTCCAGTGGAACCAGATCGGCACGACCCGCGGAGTGCCGTCGGACCAGGTGTAGGCCAGTCGCGCCACCTGCCGGGAGGTGAGCAGCTGCTGTGCCACCGGGTTGTCGAGCGCGCAGAGATCGGAAGTCGGTGCTGTCATCGTGAATCCCCGTCCGTGTCCAGCCCGCCCCCGCGGAGGGGCCCCTCCCACGATGCGCCGGTCGGGCGTGCCCGTCCACACGGAGCGGTGGGTCCCTGCGACCCCGCGACCGATCGGCGAGCCAGCTCAGCCGAGGCGGTCGTCGACGAAGCACCAGCGCCAGCCCTCGCCCTGCTCGAAGCTGCGGATCACCGGGTCCCCGGTCTCGTGGAAGTGCTTGGTCGCGTGCTGCTGCGGTGACGAGTCGCAGCAGCCCACGTGCCCGCAGGCCAGGCACAGCCGCAGGTGGACCCACCTGGTGCCGTCGCGCAGGCACTCCTCGCAACCCTCGGGCGACGTGGGCTTGACCGCGACCGGCGCCTCGGTGAGGTGCACGCAGGCCCGCACCCGCTCGACCTTGGCGACCAGCTCGCGCTCCACGTCGGTGCCCTTGTCCTCGAGCCGGTCGAGCAGCGACTCCTCCGTGTCGAGGAGGTTCATGACGTCCTGGAGGACCTCGTCGTCGACCTTGCCCATGTCGCGCGCGTGCAGGACGACCCGGCGCTCCGCGTCGAGCATCTCCTGCCGGAGCCGCCGGTAGGTCTCGCTCGGCGTCTCCTGGTCGCTCGGGGCGCCCAGCCGCTCCCACGCCGCGTCGGCGCGGCTGCGGGCCCGCTCCTCGAGCCGCTCGATGACGTGCGGGTCGTCACCGTCCTGCTTGAGCTCCTCGAGGCGGTCCAGCCCGGCGCGGGTCGCCTTGGACAGCAGTGCCGCCTCCTCCAGCGCGTCCTCGGCCGGGTCCGGGCCGACGACGCCCAGCCGGCGCACCAGCCAGGGCAGCGTGGTGCCGTTGAGGAGCAGGGTGCCGCCCACCACGGCGAACGCCGCCAGCACCAGCACGTCGCGGTGCGGTGTCTCCTCGGGCAGCACGAAGGCCGCGGCCAGGGTCACGACGCCGCGCATCCCCGCCCACGACACCAGCGTGGCGTGGCTCCAGCTCCACGCCGCGGCGCGCATCTTGGCCGGGCCGAACCGGTAGGCGGCGGTCGCCGCGAACACCCAGACGATGCGGGTCACCAGCGTCGCCAGCAGGACGACGCCGCAGATGACCGCCAGCCGGGTCGGGCTCAGCTCGCCCTCGGTCGCGCGACGTACGACCTGTGACACCTGCAGGCCGATCAGCAGGAACACGGCGTTCTCGAGGACGAAGGTGATGGTGCGCCAGTTCGTCTGCTCGGCGAGGCGCGAGGACGCGGACTGCAGCGCCGGGGCCTTGTGCCCGAGGACCAGGCCGACGATCACAACCGACAGGACGCCGCTGCCGTGGAAGCTCTCGGCAGCCAGGTAGGCGATGAACGGCGCGACGAGGGACACCGTCGTGTCGAGCACGGGGTCCTGCACCCTCCGGCGGGCCGCGGCGAGTGCGGCCGCCACGGCCAGGCCGGCCACGATCCCGCCGCCCGCCGCGACGACGAACTCCCACGACACCTCGAGCACCGTCACCGACGCGGTGATCGCGATGGCCGAGGTGCGCAGGGCGACCAGCGCCGTCGCGTCGTTGAGCAGGCTCTCACCTTCGAGGATCGACACGATGCGCCTCGGCATGCCGACCCGCCGGGCGATGGTCGTGGCCGCCACGGCGTCCGGCGGCGAGACCACCGCGCCGAGGGCGAAGGCGGCCGCGATGCTCACGCCGGGCACCACCCACCAGGCGACCAGTCCCACGCCGACGGTCGTGAAGGCCACCGCACCCACGGCGAGGATGCCGATGGCCTGCCGGTTGGCCCGCACGTCGACCAGCGAGGTGCGCAGCGCGGCGGCGTAGAGCAGCGGCGGCAGGAAGCCGAGGAGCACGACCTCCGGCTCGAGGTGGTACTCGGGGACACCGGGGACGTACGACGCCAGGACACCCACGACGACCAGGACCAGTGGTGCCGACAGGCCCAGCCGCCGCGCTCCTGCCGCCACCACGGCGACCGCGCAGACGAGCGCCAGGATCTGGAGGGCCTCAGTCATGGCCCACTGCAGCAACCGCGAGGGGGCGCGGCATTCCGCCGGTGCTCAGCGGACCCCGCCGACGACGCCATGGCTCCCGGTGGTCATCTGGGCCGTCGGCTCAGGCGCTCTTGCGGGCAGCGGTCTTCTTGGCCGGCTTCTTGCTGGCCTTGGCGGTCTTCGCGCTCTTGGTGGCCGCCTTCTTCGCCGGTGCCTTCGCGGCCTTCTTCCCCGTGCTCTCGGCCGAGGCACCCGCTGTCTTCGCAGCGGTCTTCTTGGCCGGCGCCTTGGCGGACTTCGACGCGGCGGGCTCGGCAGCGCCCGCCCCGCCGGTCTCGCCGCGACGCGACTTGGCCTCGGCCACGCTCCGGCGCAGCGCCTCCATCAGGTCGACGACCTGTCCGCTGGCCTCCGGCTGCTCCTCCGGCGTCACGACCTCGCGGCCGGCGACCTTCGCCTCGATGACCTCCTCGAGCGCCTCGCGGTAGTGGTCGGAGAACTCGCCCGGGTCGAAGTCGGCGGACAGCGCCGAGATGTAGGACTCGGCCATGGTCAGCTCCTGCGAGCGGACGGTCACGTCCTCGTCGAGGAAGTCGAGCTTGGCGGCGCGCACCTCGTCGGGCCAGAGCAGGGTCTGCATGACGAGCACGCCCTCGCGCGGGCGCAGCACCGCCAGCCGCTCCCGCTGGCGCAGGGCGACCTTGACGATCGCGACCCGCTCGGCGTTCTCGAGGGCGTCGCGCAGCAGGACGTACGGCTTGGCGTCGCCGGTGGGGTCGCAGTAGTAGGGCTTGCCCATCTGCACGGCGTCGATCTGCTCGGCCGGCACGAAGCTGAGCACCTCGACCGCCCGCGAGGACGAGATCGGGAGGTTGGCGAAGTCGTCGTCGTCGAGCACGACCATCTCGCCGTCGGGCAGCTCGTAGCCCTTGGCGATGTCGCTGTAGGGGACCTCCTCCCCGTCCACTGAGCAGACCCGCTTGTAGCGGATCCGGCCGCCGTCCTCCCGGTGGACCTGGCGGAAGGAGATGTCCTTCTCCTCGGTCGCGGAGAACAGGCGGATCGGGATCGACACCAGGCCGAACGAGATCGAGCCCTTCCAGATGCTCTGCGGCATGGGCCAATGATCGTCGCGCAGGGGGGCTTGCGCCAGACCGGGGGTCGATTGTCGACAAACCACGACACGCCGCGCGGCCTGCGGGGTTGTGTCCGGCCCCGGTGCGACGCTCGGGGCATGACGACGACCGACCTCTTCCGATGGTGCTCGACCTGCGCCACCGAGTCGGCGTTCGAGCAGCCCGACTGCCGCGACGGGCACGGCGCCGACTGCCCGGAGCTGGTGTGCGTGCTCTGCGGTGACGCCTTGTTCGTCGACCTGCTGCCGAGGCCCCCGGCTCGCAGGGCCCGGCAGGGCCGGCTCCGGCAGCCCGTCTCGCACGTCGCCTGAAAGCGGACGCCGACGTGCCCGACTCACACGGGCTCAACGCCGTTGGTGGCGCAGTCCGCGACGACGTGGCCCGAGCCGACTCGACCGGCAGCGGCTCCTCCGGCGACGACCGGCCGCCGCGCTATGTGCGCATCGGCAACGCGCTGCTCGCGATCACCGAGGACGCGATCTACGTCGGCATCGCCGTCATCCTCTCGGTGGCCGCCGGCGCGCTGCTGATCTCCGCCGGCCGCGGCCTCACGCACCTCAACGAGGGGACCGCGGCCAGCGAGGTCGTCCTGTCGGTGCTCGACACCCTGCTCCTGGTGTTCATCGTCGTGGAGCTGTTGTTCGCCGTGCGGGTGATCCTCGGCCGGCGCGAGGTCGTCGCCGAGCCGTTCCTGATCGTCGGGATCATCGCCTCGATCAAGGAGATCATCGTTCTCTCCGTCGAGGCCGCCGACTACGTCGGCAAGGACGACAAGTTCACCCACGCGATGATCGAGGTCGGAGTGCTCGGCCTGTTGGTGCTCGTCCTGGCGATCTCGGCCATCCTGCTGCGCGCCAAGGAGAGGGAGCCGGAGGAGGGTCACGCCGGTCCTCGGCGCGCCAGCGGCAGCGACGACGAGTCGGTCAAGGTCGGCCAGGGCGACCCGACCGACGGGGCCGGCTGACCCCTGGGCTCAGCCCACCAGCTCGTCGCTGGCGCCGCGCTCCGCGGCCCAGCAGCGGGCGATGTCGCGCACCGACAGGATGCCCGCGACCTCGCCCGAATCGAGGACGACCAGGTGCCGGAAGCCGCCGCGCACCATCGCGTCGGCCGCCTGCTCGAGGGTCCAGGACGGCGCGGCGTAGACCAGGTCGGTCGACACGTGGTCGCGGACCCGCTCGCTGTCCGGGTCCTCTCCGGCTCCGACCGACGCCAGGACGTCGCGCTCGGTCAGGATGCCGACGCCCTCGCCGTCGGGGTCGTGGACCACGGCCGCGCCCACCTTGCGGGCCGCCATCACCCGGCTGGCCGCGCGCAGCGTGTGGTCCGGGCCCACAGTCAGGACCTCGCTGCTCATGCCGTCGCGGACCTGCATCGGAGCGCCTCCTCGGGCCGGAGCGGTGACCTCCATCCTGCTCGCCCGCGCTGGCGGTCCACAAGCGCCGCGCCGACCCGTGGACGACCACCTCGCGACGTCGCCGGCTGCGGCAGGGGCCGCTGACATACTCGGCGGTGATGAGCGCGCAGGTCCTGGTCCGCGACCGCGTCGACGCCCTGCGCGCGACGCGCGTCCGGCGCGCCGCGGTGGCCGCGGTGCCGACCGGGTTGCGGCTCGACCCGCCGGTGGTCCTGACGATGACCTGGGTGCCGCTCGTGCTGCTGCTCGACCGCGGTGCCGGCATCTGGTGGCAGCGCGCCCTTGGCCTCGGGACCTGGGTCCTCCTGCTGGCCCTGCTGCGACGCGAGACCCCGCTGGTCCGGGCCCAGGTCGCGGTCGTCGTGGCCTTCGCGACGGCGGTCGAGTACACGTTCTCCCCGCTGCTCGAGGTCTACGTCTACCGGCTCGGCAACGTGCCGGCGTTCGTGCCACCGGGGCACGGCCTGGTCTATCTGTGCGCGCTGGCCATGGGGCGCAGCGCCTGGCTGCGGGCCCGCCTGCCGGTCCTGGTGGCGGCCACGGTGGTCGTGGGCGGCGCCTACGCGGCCTGGGGGCTGCTGCTGCACGACCGACCCGACGCCCTCGGCGCCTTCTGGTATCTCTGCCTCGTCGGCTTCCTGTGCTGGGGGCGGTCCCGGTCGTTGTACGTCGGCGCGTTCGTCGTGGTCACCTACCTCGAGCTGCTCGGCACCTGGCTGGGCACCTGGGAGTGGCAGCAGCGCGACCCGACCGGCCTGGTGAGCATCGGCAACCCGCCCTCGGGAGCGGCCGGCGGCTACGGCTGGTTCGACCTCGCCGCGGTGCTGGCCGGCCCAGTCGTGCTGACGGCGTACCGCCGGAGGACCGCCGCCCGCTCCTGACCGGACGGCGAGGCGGACCGGCGCGGCACGTCCGCGACTCCCCAACGAGTCCTTGACAGTGGAGCCGCCTCGCGGCAAACTCCCCAACATGTCTTCGGGAGTCGCTGACCGGGCGGAGGTGTCGTCGCTGCGCGCCATGGCCCACCCGTTGCGGCTGCGGATGCTGTCGCTGCTGACCGGCGCGGCGATGTCCGCGGCCGAGCTGGCCCGTGAGCTCGACGTCAGCCACGCCAACGCCAGCTACCACCTGCGCCAGATGCACGCCGCAGGGCTGGTGGTCCTGGCCGAAGAGGAGTCGGTCCGCGGCGGCAAGGCCAAGCGCTACCGCTACGACGTCGACGCCCCCGGGGCCACCGCGTCGGACCCGCGCTCGGCCGCCGTCTACTACCAGGCCCTGGCCGCCGAGCTGGTGCGCCGGTCCACCCGGCGTGAGCTCGGCAAGAAGGGTGCTGCCAGCGACGCGGAGCTGTGGGTACGCGAGGACGACTGGGCCGCCGCCGTCGCCCAGGTCGTCGACGCGATCACCGGGCTGCACCGGGCCGCCCGGCCGCCGCGCGAGGAAGGTGTCCTGCACGTCAGCGTGACGACGGCGCTGTTCGAGATGGACCCCGGGTCATGACCCGGTCGACCTGGCGCCAGGCGCTGCGCCCGCTGGGCTTCCCGACCTTCCGGCTGCTCCTCGCCGGCCGGTCGGCCGACAACCTGGCCCACGCGATCGCGCCGATCGCGCTCGCCTTCGCGGTGCTCGACCTCGGCGGCACCCCGTCGCAGCTGGGACTGGTCCTGGCCTGCCGCGCGGTGCCGACGGTCGTCCTGATCCTGTTCGGCGGTGTGCTGGCCGACCGGCTGCCCCGGCACCTGGTCCTCGTTGCCGCCAACATCGTGGGGGCCTCGACCCAGGCCCTGGTGGCGGTGCTGCTGCTCACCGGCGGTGCGGAGATCTGGATGCTCGCCGTGATCGAGGTGGTCAACGGCTCCGCGAGCGCCTTCCTCTTCCCGGCCGCGTCCGGGCTGACGCCGCAGACCGTCCCGGCGGCCCACCTCCAGCAGGCCAATGCGCTGGTGCGCCTGACCCACAACGGCGCGTTCATCACCGGAGCCGCCGGTGCCGGCCTGCTCGTCGCGGCGGCCGGTCCCGGGTGGGCCTTCGCGATCGACGCCGTCCTCTACCTGGTCGGCGCGGCACTTCTGTCGCGGCTGCGGATCGAGCGCACGGAGCGGCTGGAGCGGAGCAGCACGCTGACCGACCTGCGCGCCGGCTGGACCGAGTTCAGCTCCCGGACCTGGCTCTGGGTCGTGGTCGTCGTGTTCGCCTTCGTCAACGCGGCCCACGCCGCTGCGGTGCAGACACTGGGACCGGTGGTCGCCGACGAGACCATCGGCCGGGCGGCGTGGGGCGCCGTGCTCGCCGCGACGGCCGTCGGCATGGTGGCCGGCGGCGTGATCGCCCTGCACAGCACCTGGTCCCGGCCGCTGTACGTGGGGACGGCGACGGTGCTGCTCGAGGTGCCGCTGATGCTGCTGCTCGGCCTGCAGCCGCACGTGCTCACCCTGGCGGCGGCCGCCCTCGTCGCAGGCGTCGGGCTGGAGACCTTCGCGGTCGCGTGGGACGTGTCCATGCAGTCCAACATCCCGCAGGACCGGCTCAGCCGGGTCTACGCCTACGACTGGTTCGGGTCGCTGCTGTTCATCCCGATCGGCCAGATCCTGGCCGGGCCGGTCTCCGCCGCGGTCGGAGTGCGCCCGACGATCGTCGGCGCGGGGCTGGTGGTGCTCGTCGCCACCCTCGCCGCCCTGTGCGTGCCGAGCATCCGGCACCTGCGGCGCGCCGACCTCGCGGAGGGCAACAGCCAGGTTGCCGCCCTGACCTGACGGGTTCGTGCCGCTAGGACCCGAGCCGCTGCAGCACCTCGTCGTGGATCAGCCCGTTGGTCGCGACCGCCGTGCCACCGGCCGGGCCGTCCGCCCCGTCCAGGGAGGTGAAGCGGCCCCCCGCCTCGGTCACCACGATCGCCGGGGCGGCCAGGTCGTGCAGGGCGACCTGTGGCTCCGCGGCCAGGTCGACAGCGCCCTCCGCGACCAGCATGTACGACCAGAAGTCGCCGAAGGCGCGGGTCCGCCACAGGTCGCGGGTCAGGCCGAGGAAGGCCTCCTCGCGGCCCAGGTCGCGCCACCCGGACAGGCTCGAGTAGGACAGCGAGGCGTCGGCCAGCTGGTCGACCCGCGAGACCTGCATCCGGGTCGCCGACGAGAGGCTCTTGCCGGTGTAGGCGCCGGACCCGGAGGCGGCCCACCACCGCCGGCCCAGCGCGGGGGCCGACACCAGTCCGGCGCCGACCTCGTCACCGTCCATCAGCGCGATCAGGGTGGCCCACACCGGCACCCCACGGACGAAGTTCTTGGTGCCGTCGATCGGGTCGAGCACCCAGCGCCGGGGGCCGTGGCCGGTGTCGGGCATCTCCTCGCCGTGCACCGCGTCGCGCGGGCGGGCCCGGGCGAGCGTCGACCTGATGGCCTCCTCGACCCGCTTGTCGGCGTCGGACACCGGCGTCAGGTCGGGCTTCGTCTCGACGACCAGGTCCTGGGCCCGGAACCGCGACATGGTCAGCGAGTCGGCGGTGTCGGCGAGGACGTGCGCCAGTCGGAGGTCGTCGTCGTACGCCGTCATGTAACGAACCGTACAAGTCCCTGGTCCGGGGACCGCTCCACGCCGCATACTTCGATCAAGGTTCGAAGCTCCAGCGCAGCGACCGGGAGGCGCCGATGCCGCTGTTCCGTCGTCGCGCGGTCGTCAGCGAGATCGAGCCGGCCGCGATCCCGGTCCCTCGCTTCAGCATCGACGGGTGGACCCTGACCGGGACGCCGCTGGCCGACAAGCTCGCCGCCCGGCTGCCCCGGTCCGACCTGCGCGAGCTCGAGACGCTGCTGCACGGCGTCGCCGTCGAGGTCGACACCCCCTACACCTACGAGCGGGCCGCGGTGCTCCTCGAGCGCTCCGGCGAGCCGGGACCCGCGCTGTCGGTCTGCGAGGCCTGGCTCGCCCACCCGGCGGCGAGGTGGCCGGAGTACGCCCAGCACACCCGGGGCGTCGAGCGGCACCGGGCGCGCCTGCGCACCCGCCTCTCCTCGCGACCGGTCGCCACGTCGGGGTGAGCCCGGCGCCAGACCTGCTCAGCGCGCTCGCGGAGGAGTCGCGGCTGCGCGCCTTCGCCGCGGTCCTGCTGGGGGCCACCGCGACGTCCGAGGTGGCCCGGCGCGCGACGCTGCCGGAGCGCGACGCGCTCCGGGCGCTGACCACCCTGCAGGCGGCCGGCCTCGTGGACCACGCGGGCGGCAGCTGGGTCGCCCGCCCGGAGCGGCTGCGCGAGGCCGTGATGGCGGCGGCCGAGCCGCGCACCTCGGTCGACCACGGCACGGCCGACGACCGGGTGAGCTCCGTGCTGCGCACCTTCATGCCGTACGGCCGGATCGAGACCATGCCGGCGGTCCGGTCGAAGCGGCTCGTCGTCCTCGACCACGTCGCCCGCGTCTTCGAGCCGGGCGTGCGCTACCCGGAGCCCGACGTCAACGCCATGCTCGCGGCCTTCTTCGCCGACTACGCCGCGCTGCGCCGCTACCTCGTCGACGAGGGCTTCCTGGCCCGGGCCGAGGGCAGCTACTGGCGGACCGGCGGAACCGTCGAACTCTAGCCGGAGCGCGACGCGCGCGGAACCCGCTGCACGGCCGCCCCGTTCCGGGGGTGAGTGAAAGGGTGACGCCATGTTCGACACCGTCCTCGGTCTGCCCGTGCACCCCCTCGTCGTGCACGCGGTCGTGGTGCTCGTCCCGCTCTCGGCGCTCGGCGTGGTGGCGATCAGCCTGGTCCCGCGATGGCGTGAGCGGTACGGCGTGCTCGTGCTGCTGCTGTCGACCGCCGCCCTCGTGATGGTGCCGGTGGCCACGCGATCCGGCGAGCGGCTGGAGGAGCGGATCGACGCGGGCGGGGTCGTCGCCCGGCAGATCGAGGATCACCAGGAGGTGGCGGGCCTCGTCCTTTGGCCGACGATCGCCATGTGGGTGCTCGCCGGGTTGCTGGTCCTGCTGACCCGCCGGAGGCGTGCGGGCACCGCCGCCGCGCTCGTGGCCGGGCTCGCCGTCGTGGCCGCCCTGCTGGCCGGGGCGACCGTCGTCCGCGCGGGCCACCTGGGCTCGACCGCGGTGTGGAGCTGCACCATCGGCTCCGACGCCTGCAGCTAGTCCGGAGCCGGCTGGTCCGGCATCGACCGGTCGGGCGGACCCCGGTCCGGCTCCTCCTCCTCGTCGCGGCTGCGCAGCAGCCGTCGCAGCGACGCCAGTCGTGCCGGGTCGCTGTGCCCGCTCGCGACCCAGTCGTCCAGGGCACACTCCGGCTCGTCGTGGCTGCACGACCGCGGGCAGTCCTCGGTGCCGGGCTCGAGGTCGGGAAACGCCCCGATGACGCGCGACAAGTCGACGTGGGCCAGCCCGAAGCTGCGGACGCCAGGGGTGTCGATGACCCAGCCGCCCCCGCGCAGTGCGAGGGCGACGGCCGACGAGGAGGTGTGCCGGCCGCGGCCGGTCACCGCGTTGACGCCGCCGGTGGCTCGACCGGCACCGGGGACGAGGGCGTTGACGAGGGTCGACTTGCCGACGCCGGAGTGCCCGACCAGCACGCTGGTCCGGTCGGCGAGGTGGGAGACCAGGTGGTCGAGGGGCTGTCCCTTGCGGACGACGACGTGGTCGACGTCGAGGGCACCGTAGGTCGAGAGCAGCTCGTCGGGAGGTGCCAGGTCGGGCTTGGTCAGGCAGAGCAGCGGCCGGAGCCCGGCGTCGTAGGCCGCCACCAGGCACCGGTCGATCAGCCTGGTACGCGGCGTCGGGTCGGCGAGCGCAGTGACCACGACGAGCTGGTCGGCGTTGGCGACGAGCACCCGCTCGACCGGATCGGTGTCGTCCGCGGTCCGGCGCAGCGTGGACCGTCGCGGCTGCACCCGCACGACGCGCGCCAGCGTGTCGGCCCGCCCGCTCACGTCGCCGACCAGGTCGACCCGGTCGCCGACGACCACGCTGCGCCGGCCGAGCTCGCGGGCCTTCATCGCTGTCACCTCGGCGTCGCCGACCCGGCAGGTGCACCGGCCGCGGTCCACGGTGACGACGACGCCGGTGACGGCCGAGTCGTGCGCCGGGCGCTCCTTGGTGCGCGGCCGCGACCCCCGGGACGGGCGGACCCGGACGTCGTCCTCATCCAGGTCCCGCGAGCGCCTGCTGGGGCTCACGCCGGGGTCACCCGCGCCTGCCCTCCACCGAAGGGGCCGTCAGCATCTGCTCCCACAGCGCGACGAACGTCGGTAGCGTCTTGGCGGTCGTCGCCACGTCGACCACCTCGACGCCGGGGACGCGCAGCCCCAGCACGCCGGCCGCGGTGGCCAGCCGGTGGTCCTCGTAGGTCTCGAACCGGCCCCCGTGCAGCCGGCGCGGGCGCACCTCGATCCCGTCGGGGGTCTCGCGCACGTCGCCCCCCAGCACGCCGATCTCGCGGGACAGCGCGGCCAACCGGTCGGTCTCGTGGTGCCGCAGGTGACCGATGCCACGCAACGTCGAGGGCCCGTCGCCGAGGGCGGCGACCGCGGCCAGCACCGGGGCGAGCTCACCGACGTCGGACAGGTCGAGGTCGGCACCGAGGACCCGGCCCGGCCCGGTGACGGTCAGGCCGGCCTCGTCAAGCTCGACGGTGGCGCCGAGCCTCGGCAGCAGGTGGCGCAGCGCGTCACCCGCCTGCGTGGTGCGCAGCGGCCAGCCGGGCACCGTCACCTTGCCACCGGTCACCACCGCCGCGGCGAGGAAGGCGGCCGCGTTGGACAGGTCGGGCTCCACGACGTGCCGGCCGACCCGCAGCGGACCCGGCTCGACCCGCCAGGTCGTGTCGTCGACGTGCTCCACGATGGCGCCCGCCGCGCGCAGCATCTCGACCGTCATGTCGATGTGCGCGCCGGACGGGATCCGCCCCCCGACGTGACGCACCTCGACCGCGTCGGCGAACCGTGGGGCGGCGAGCAGCAGTGCCGACACGAACTGCGACGACGTCGAGGCGTCGATCTCGACGCTCCCGCCGAGCACCCAGCCGCGCCCGTGCACCGTCAGCGGCAGCCGGTCGTCGCTCGCCTCGACCTCGACCCCGAGGTCGCGCAGCGCGCCGATGACCGGAGCGAGGGGCCGCTCACGGGCGCGCGGGTCGCCGTCGAAGCGCACCGGGCCGGTCGCCAGGGCGGCCACCGGTGGCAGGAAGCGCATCACGGTCCCGGCGTTGCCGACGTCCACGCCCGCCGGGCCGTGCAGCGGCGCGGGCCGGACCGACCAGTCGTCGCCGGTGGCGTCCACGTCGGTGCCCAGCGCACGCAGGCCGGTCACCATCAGCTCGGTGTCGCGGCTGCGCAACGGCGCGACGAGCTGCGAGGGCTGGTGCGACAGCGCTGCGAGGACGAGCGCGCGGTTGGTCTGCGACTTGGACCCGGGCAGCGAGACGGTCGCCACCACCGGACCGGCAGCCACCGGCGCCGGCCAGGCGGCTGCCTCCCGCGTCATCGCCCGCTCACGCCGCGAATCGTAGTGCGGCGGCCGCGGCCTGCGGCGCCCGTCAGACGGGGAGCGCGTGCCGCGCGTCGTGGGCAGCGAGCCGTGCGTTGCGCTTCGCCGCCCGCCGGGTGCGACGGGTGCCGGCAGCGGCGTGATGACCGGCGTGCCGGGCCCGCCAGGCCAGGCCGGGCCGGCCCTCGGTGTCGACGGCGGCGAGGATCAGGCCGCCGAGCATGCTGAGGTTCTTGAAGAAGTGGATCCGCTGCTGCGCCCGCTTCGTCTCGTCCTGCTCCTCCCAGAACCGGTGCCCGGCCAGGGTGGTGGGCACCAGGCTGCCGGCCAGGAGGGCGGCCGAGAGCCGCGGGAACCGGCCGAGCGCCAGCATCGAGCCCGCCACGACCTGCACGGCACCGTTGATGCGCACAAGGCTCTCGGGGTCCTCCGGCAGGTAGGGCACCCGCCGGGCGATCGGCGCTGCGACGTCCGCGGCCGCCGGAGCCTTCTGCGCGGCGGTGCGCAGCGAGTCCAGTCCGCCGGTGACGAACATCGAGGACAGGAGGGGACGCGCGAGGCGACGTACGACCGTCATGCCTGCGTCCCTGCCCGACCTGCCGGGTCATCAACCCTCTGGCAGGCTGGCGGGCATGTGCGGACGCTATGCCGCGAGCCGGAACCCCGACGACCTCGTCGAGGAGTTCGAGCTCGTCGAGAAGCCGGAGCAGGCGCTGCCCCCCAGCTACAACGTGGCCCCTACTCAGGACGTCTACGCCGTGGTAGAGCGAGCCCCGCGCGAAGAGCCGGAGTCCCTGCCCGCGCGCCAGCTGCGCGTGGTCCGGTGGGGTCTCGTCCCGTCGTGGGCCAAGGACCCCAAGATCGGCAACCGGATGATCAACGCGCGGATGGAGACGGTGGCGGAGAAGCCCGCGTACAAGCGGGCGTTCGCGAAGCGGCGCTGCCTGCTCCCGGCCGACGGCTACTTCGAGTGGTACGGCGACAAGGGGCACAAGCAGCCCTTCTTCATGCGGCCGAAGGACGGTGGCGTGATGGCCATGGCCGGCCTGTACGAGCTGTGGAAGGACAAGGACGCCCCGGAGGGCACCGACCCGTGGCTGTGGACGTGCACGGTGCTCACCACGACGGCACCGGACGACCTCGGCCGGATCCACGACCGGATGCCGCTGCTCGTCGAGCCGGCGCGGTACGGCGCGTGGCTCGACCCGGCCAACGACGACCCGGACGAGCTGGCCGGGCTGCTCGTGCCGGCCGCGCCCGGCCGGCTGCTCGCCTACCCGGTGTCCACCGACGTCAACAACGTGCGCAACAACCGGCCCGACCTGGTCGACCCGTTGCCTGCCGAGGGGGAGTCCGAGGACGAGCAGGTGGAGCTGTTCTGACCGCGGTCGAGACGCCCGTCGGCATCGCGCGGGTCCACGTTGCCGCCGCGGCGCACCCCAGGGCGACCCTTGTGCTCGGCCACGGGGCCGGAGGTGGGGTCGAGACCCCCGACCTGCGCGCCCTTGCCCGGGTGCTGCCGTCCGAGGGGATCACCGTCGTGCGGGTGGAGCAGCCCTGGCGGGTCGCCGGGCGCAAGGTGGCCGCGCCGCCGCCGACGCTGGACCGGGCGTGGCTCGCCGTCGTGCCGACGCTGGACGTGACGGGGCGGCTGCTGGTCGGCGGCCGGTCGGCCGGCGCCCGCGTGGCCTGCCGCACCGCCGTCTCCCTCGGAGCCGACGGCTGCCTGGCGCTGGCCTTCCCGCTGCACCCGCCGGGCAGCGACAAGAGCCGGTTCGGCGAGCTCACCGCCGCCGGGGTGCCGACCCTGGTGATCCAGGGGGGTCGCGACCCGTTCGGGGGGGCTGACGAGTTCCCCGAGACGCTGCCGGCGGGGACCCTGCTGCGGGCGGTGCCGCACGCCGACCACTCGTTCCGGGTCGCCAAGGCGGCGCCCCTGACGTCGCAGGAGGCGGTCGGTCTGGTCGTCGACCACACGAGGCGGTGGCTGCGCGGGGTGCTGGGCCGGACATCCTGAGCCGGGGAATCCTGGTGGCGCAGCGGAGGTTGTGCGGGAGTACTGCCACCGACGTACCCGTAGATGCAGCCGCAGGAGGTCCGTACCAGATGTATGCACTCGCCCCGGCGACCGGGCGACCCGACGGGAGCGTCGGGTCCGCACCCGAGTGGCCAGGAGCAGCGGGCGGGGGCGCCGCCGCCCGGGGGATAGCATCGTCGGCGATGAGCCAGCCCTCCCCCGAGACCGACGAGCAGCGCAACGCCCGCTTCGAGCGGGACGCGCTGCAGTACCTCGACCAGCTCTACTCGGCGGCGCTGCGCATGACCCGGAACCCCGCCGACGCCGAGGACCTCGTCCAAGAGACCTACGCCAAGGCCTACGGGTCCTTCCACCAGTTCCAGGAGGGCACCAACCTCAAGGCCTGGCTCTACCGGATCCTCACCAACACCTTCATCAACAGCTACCGCAAGGCGCAGCGCCAGCCCAAGCAGTCGGGCACC
>DATHAP010000138.1 GCA_035489715.1 Actinomycetes bacterium | reverse complement strand
CCGTCCGGCGGTCGTCCGGCGGACGGTCAGCGCGGTGGTCAGGCCGGCGATGCCCGACCCGACCACCACCACGTCGACCTCGGTGGTCCAGCCCGCCTCGGGTGCGAGCAGCCGGTGCCGCAGCGGCAGGCGGGCCATCAGGCGGCCGCCCCGAAGGTGACCATCACGTTGTCGATCAGCCGGGTGGAGCCGACCCGGGCGGCCACCGCGAGCAGCGCCTCGCCGGCGTAGTCCTCCGGCACCGGGCGCAGGTGCACGGGGTCGACCAGGGCGAGGTAGTCGAGGCCGACGGACTTCTCGCCGCCGAGCACCTCGTGGGCCGCTGCCAGCACGGCCGCAGGACCGTGGCCGGCCACCGACCGGCCGGCGTGCAGCGCGCCGGACAGCGTCAGCGCCGCGTCGCGGTCGGCCGCGGTCAGATAGGTGTTGCGGCTGGACAGCGCCAGCCCGTCGGGGTCACGGACCGTCGGCACCGCGACGACCTCGACCGGGAAGTCGAGGTCCTGGCACATCCGGCGGATCAGCAGCAGCTGCTGGGCGTCCTTCTGCCCGAAGTAGGCGACGTCCGGCCCGGTCAGGTGCAGCAGCTTGGCCACAACCGTGAGAACGCCGTCGAAGTGCCCCGGCCGCGAGTCGCCCTCGAGGATCTCGCCCAGCGGGCCGGCCTGCACCCGCACCTGCGGCTGGTCGCCCAGCGGGTAGACCTCGGCGACCGACGGCGCGAAGACCAGGTCCACGTCCTCGGCCGCGCACAGCTCGACGTCGGTCTCGAGCGTCTTGGGGTAGCGCGAGAGGTCCTCCCCCGGCGCGAACTGCAGCGGGTTGAGGAAGACGGTGACGACGATGACCGCGCAGCGGCGGCGGGCCACCCGGATCAGCTCCCGGTGGCCGTCGTGCAGGGCGCCCATCGTCATGACGACCCCGATCTCGCCGTCCCGGTTGGCAAGGGCGCCGCGGAGCTCGGCGCGGGTGTGGACGAGACGGGTCGTCATCGGTCGGGCGCTCCTTCGGCGAGGACGTCGAGCAGGGCACCTGCGGCGTCGGTGCGCAGCACGCCGGCCGCGAGCGCCCGGTCAGCCGTGAGCCGGGCCATCGCGAGGTACGCAGCGGCCGTGTGCGGCGACACCTCGCGCAGGGCGGCCAGGTGTGCCGCGACCGTGCCGGCGTCGCCCCGGGCGACCGGCCCGGTCAGGGCCGCGTCGCCCGCGCGCAGCGCGTTGTCCATGGCGGCCCCCAGCAGGGCGCCGAGCATCCGCTCCGGGTCGCCGACCCCGCTGCGCCGCAGCAGGTCCACCGACTCGTTGACCAGGGTCATCAGGTGGTTGGCGCCCCCGGCCAGGGCCGCGTGGTAGAGCACCCGCTGGTCCTCGTCGACCCACTGCGGGTCGCCGCCCATCTCGAGCACCAGCGCCTCGGCGATCGGGCGCAGCGCGTCGGGCGCCGTCACGCCGAAGCAGGCACCGGGCAGCCGCGCCAGGTCGTCCGGGCGGCCGGTGAAGGTCATCGCCGGATGCAGTGCGAGCGGCAGCGCCCCGGCCGCCGTGGCCGGCTCGAGCACCGTGACGCCGTACCGCCCGCTGGTGTGGACGACGAGCTGCCCGGCGCGCACCGCGTCGGCCCGCACCAGGCCGTCGGCCAGTGCGGGCAGCGCGTCGTCCGGGACGGTGAGGAGCACCAGCTCGGCGGCGGCGAGGACGTCGGGAGGTGCCACCACCGGCACCCCGGGTAGCAGGTCGCCGGCCCGCCGCAGCGACGCGTCTGACACCGCGGAGACGGCGACGACGCGATGACCGGCCTGCTGCAGGGCAGCCCCGAGGACCGAGCCGACCCGGCCGGCGCCGACGACGCCGACAGCGAGCCGGGCCGGGCGCGACCCGACGTCGCCGAGGGGTGTGGTCACGAGTGGTGTTCCAGTCCTCGCGGGGGTACCGGACGCCGGCCAGCGTACGGCGTAGCGTCCGGGCGACGACGAGGAGGGAGGGCCGGTGCTCGAGGCGGGGTTCTGGGGCCTGGTCGGCGGGTTGGCGCTGGTGCTCGGCGCGGTGGCCGGCGTGGTGCGTGACGTGCCCACCCGGGTGATCGGTGCCGTGATGGCGTTCGGGGCCGGCGTGCTGATCAGCGCGCTCGCCTTCGAGCTGACTGCCGAGGCCTTCGACGCATCAGGCGGGCGCGAGGTCGTGCTGGGGCTGCTCGGCGGCGCTCTGACGTTCTACCTCGGCGACCGGTGGCTGGACAGCCGCGGCGGCGTCGACCGCAAGCGCTCCGGCGGCCAGCAGGCCGGGTCGGCGGCCCAGGGCCTGGTCCTCGGCGCGCTGCTCGACGGCATCCCGGAGTCAGTGGCGATCGGCGTGTCCCTCGTCGACGGCGGCACGGTCGGGGTGGCGATCGTCGCGGCCGTCTTCCTGTCCAATGTCCCCGAAGGCATGTCGGCCGCGACCGGGCTGGTCAAGGCCGGTCGGTCGAAGCGGTGGGTGATCGGCCTGTGGGTCACGGTCGCGGTGATCTCGGGGCTGGCGTCGCTGGTCGGCTACGCCGTGCTCGGCGACGCGAGCGCCTCGGTTGTGGCGGTGATCCAGGCCTTCGCGGCCGGCGCGATCCTCACCATGCTGGCCGACACGATGATGCCGGAGGCGTTCGAGGACCGCGGCCGCTCGGTGGGGCTCTTCACGACGCTCGGCTTCGTGCTCGCGTTCCTGCTGAGCCAGGCGTGAGCCTGGTGAGCAACCCGGGCTGGCGCACCTGGCGGGCGGCGATGACCGAGACCCTCTACGGTCCCGACGGCTTCTACCGTGCCGCCGGGGACGGCGACCCGGGGCCGGCCGGGCACTTCCGCACGTCGGTGCACGCATCGCCGCGCTTCGCCGAGGCTCTGCTGCGGCTGACCCGCGACTGCGGGCTGACCACGGTCGTCGACGTCGGGGCCGGGCGGGGCGAGCTGCTGGCGACCTTGCGCCGGCTGGACCCGGCGCTGCGGCTGGTGGCGGTCGAGGTCGCCGACCGGCCGGGCGACCTGCCGGCCGGGATCGACTGGCTGGCCGAGCTGCCACGGACCGAAGGCGCCCTCGTCGTCGCGAACGAGTGGCTGGACAACGTGCCGCTCGACGTGGTCGAGCTGGCGCCGGACGGGCTGCGCGTGGTGGAGGTCTCGGCCGATGGCCGCGAGCGGCTGGGGGGCCCGGCCGCGCCGGAGGACGTGCGGTGGGTCGCCGAGTGGTGGCCGCTGACCGAGGTGGGTTCCCGCGCCGAGGTGGGTCGCAGCCGGGACGAGGCGTGGGCGTCGGTCGTGTCGTCGGTACGCCACGG
>DATHAP010000137.1 GCA_035489715.1 Actinomycetes bacterium | reverse complement strand
GCCGGATCCCGGCCTCCACCGGGCAGCGGCTGGCCTGCGACGGGGAGCTGACCACCGTCCTGCTCGACGACCAGGGCGCGGTGCGCGGCCTGCGCACCGAGCGCCGCTACTTCACCGTCCCGCAGCGCCGGGCGATGATCGTCGCGACGGGGACCGCTGCCCCTGGCCGTGGTGCGACCGCCCCGCGACCTGGTCCGACGGCCATCACCTGGTGTGGGCCAGCCGCGGCGGCCCGACCACCGTCGCCAACGGCGCCCTGCCGTGCCCGGCCCACCACACGATGTGCCACGAAGGCGGCTGGACCCTGCACCGGCTCCCCGACGGCCGCTACAGCGCCACCCACCGCGACGGCCGCACCCTCGGACCCGAAGCCCACCCACCCGGCCGCAACCGCCACGGCAGACCATCCCCACGACGCCGACAGGACGAGTGACCCCACCACTCTCTGCCAGAGTGTTCTAACGGCGTGCTGGCGCGACTGGGCGACGCCTCAGCGGGAGGCGATGACTCTTGCGTCCGTGAGCCGTAGGCAGTGGCTACAGCTCACCGGGTCGGCCGGAGATGGCGTCAGCCGCCTGGTCAGGCCGCACACCGTTCGCTGGAGGCCGTCGGTCATCGGGCCGGCCACCTGGTGCACGGTGCGGCTACCGAGGATCCGGGCCGTTGTGAACGCCGAGGCCGTCACCGTCACCACGTCCCCGGGCTGCCTATCGCCGCCCTGTGCCCTTCCTGGGACGCCATCACCCAGCGGCCGCCCGTCGTGGTCCACGGTCACGCGCCCGCGACTGTCACGTTCGGCTCGACAGCGAAGGTCGACTCCAGGCCCATGAGATCAAGTAGTCGGTTCACCCGAGGAGAGCTTCGGGCCAGGACCAGATCGCTGCGTCGCAGGCGGGCGCGCCGCTTAGCCGCCAGCATGGCGTACACCCCAGCACTGTCCATGAAGGTCACGCCGGACAAGTCCAGATGCATGCTGGTCGGCGAGCCGTGGCCGAGATGGTCGGTCATGGCGTCGCGGAACTGCGGCGCGGTCGCCATGTCGATCTCCCCGTTGACGATCATGGTGATGCGCTCAGGCGTGACGAGGCTGATGATCTGCAAAGGTCTTGAAGCGAAGGCCATGCTGCCCCCAGCAAGTGGTCGACCCCAGGGCCGACGTCGCGGCTGACTACTCGCCGCATGGTCGGCGGCCGTGCTCTCGGCCGCTGACGTGACAGTCAATCGTCTGCTCTGCTCGGCAGATCCGCAAGTTGGTCGCTTCCCTCCTATGTCGATCACGGCGGCGGCTTGGCTGGCTCGGCGGCCGGGGACCCAAGCGCGCCCATCGGAAGGCGCCCCTCGCGGTCGGGAGCACGCCCGTCAGGCATCCGGAGCAGCCTGACCATGTGATGGGTCACTCCCAGTCGGTGACGACACGAGGTACGGCCGGGGATCCGCATCGGGCTTCTGCAGCAGGAGCAGCGCTAAGGCCTGGAACTGACCGGGCACCCGGCGGTGAAACTCGTCCAGACACAGCCCGCGAAGCGTCATGAGCCGCTGCAGCTCCATCGGCGACAGCGGCTGGTCCAGCGCCTGCGTCGCACGCCAGAAGTGGCACAGGACATCGGCCGACTGGGTTGACAGCCACTGCCGCAGTTCCGCCTGCGTCTCCGTCCAGCTTGCTCCGGCCAGATCCGGCAGCCCCGACAGTGTCTTGGGTGCCTGCCGTCGACCGTCGAGCAGGCGCGCCACGGGGAAGCCAGCCACCACCAGTCCGGCCAGTCCAACGGTCAGACCGCTGCCCAGGAGCAGGGCGGCGCCATGTCCCGCGAGCACCAGGCCGCCGACGTCGCGTCCCCGCCGGATCGCGGGCCACCAGCGGAACGGCCGGTCACCCCCCGCCAGGTGGCAGCAGTGGAGGGCAATGGCTGCCCCGCCAACCACCACAGCACCCAGTGCGAGCCTTGCGGTGATGGTGGCCAGTGCCACGGCTAGACCGGGGGCCGCCACCCACACCACCAGGCGGCGCCACCGGCTCATCCACGTTGTCCTTGTCACGGCATCACTCCGGAAGATGGGTCAGCACCAACCGATGTTCTCCAGCCGGACCGAGCCCGAGGTCTGTCCGTCATGACGGCGGCCAAACGTCTCCAGGGCTCGCATCGGTGACCCCTGCGCACGATGCTTTCCGTGTCCGGCGTCAGAGGGCGGCCTACTGGTGCCGGCGCCTATGTGGGCGTGTGACGTTTGCCGATGCTCAATCGGGTATCTAGCGGGTCAAGCGTCCAGACGGTCGGCGCAGTCCATATCCGGGCACTGTTCGCCATTCCTCGCATCGGTCGTGTCGACGACCGGGTCCTCAATCTCTCGGCAAGGTGACGCGTGTTCGGTTGGCTCATCCGCAGCTACCTGCTCAACCGCCTCCTTCGGGGTCTGACTGGAACAGGTCGGTCGGCTTACCGGCGCCCGGCCCACTCCGTCCCGCCACGTGCCTTCGCAGGGCGCGGCACAGCCTCACGGCTCGGTCGCGGTGGCTTGGCCGGGCCCATTCCGTACTATTCGACGACGACCCGCCGCGGTACACGGGTCTCGGTGGGCGGCTGCTGCCTTCCGATTCCCCTGGGCTTCCTGGTCGGCGTCTCAGCGGTCACGGTGAGGGTCCTGCACGGGCGCCATCGCGTGTGAACGACTGGTCCGCCGGGAGTCCGTTCCGGAGGTTGTGACCCGCCTTCCGCGTCGGCTGGCGACAGCGATCGCCTGGCTGGCGTAGGTCTCCGGTACCCGGGCACAACCAGCAGGTGATCTCGGACATGAGAGAGGCCCCGCGTGACGAACCCGGTGCGCAAGAGCACTACACGCTTCCTGACGACGTCAGCGCCGCGGGAATCGCCCGAGACAAGGCCCGGCGGTTCGCGCGCAGACTTCGCATGGACTCCGTGGTCGAGCCCCTGACGCTGATCGTTTCCGAGCTGGTCAGCAATGCCGTGCGCCACGGAAAGCCCCCTGTCCAGCTGCTGCTGCGACGTGTCGGCCGTGGGGTGCGGGTGGACGTCCACGACGAGGCGCCGGCGACTGGACCTGCGCACCACGTCGGCGGGCCGACTCGGCTGCCTGGCCCGGACGACGAAGGCGGCCGCGGCCGGTTCCTGGTCGACGCCCTCAGCGCCAGACACGGCGTGGACGAGGTCCCCGACGACGGCAAGGAGGTCTGGGCGGTCATCGAGACCCACCGGCCGGAGGACGACCCTTCGGGTGGACGTCCCGGGTAACCGCGTGCCGACGTGGGCAGCTGCGGAGCCGGCTCATGTCCGTCAGAGCACCGCGCCGCGCGGCGACACCTCCAGGGCGGCGACCCCTCGCCCGTACAGCACGACCAGCCGGTCCCCGTGCCTGGTGCGCAGCACGCCCGAGTCCGACATCAGCGTGGACACGACGTGCTCGGTCAGCTCCTCCTCGGCGGCGGTGCCGGCTTCCTCGTAGGTGACGTCCATGTGGTCGCCCCCGACCAGCCGGACCCGGATCACGAGTGTCGCCATGGACACACCTAACCAGTCGGACCGGTCGGCGACGAGCAGCCGAGCCGCGCCATCACACACACGAAATTGCTAGTCGCCGGTCGACCCGTCGACCAGCTCCCGGACGATGTCGATGTGTCCGTTGTGCCGCGCGTTCTCCTCGACCAGGTGGTGCACGATCCAGCGCAGCGTCAGCGGCTTGCCCTCCCGCATGGTGTGCACGCCGGTCTTGTCGAGGTCCAGACCGGCGATCAGCTCGTCGTGCTCGCGGGCCATCGCCCGGTAGTCCTCGACCACGTCGGCCAGCGGCCAGTCCAGCCGGAAGTGGAACTCGCGGTCCGGGTCGTTCTCGTCGTCCGTCCACGGCCCGACGTCGTCGACGCCGAGGAAGCGGCGCTGGATCCACGACCACTCCACCCACCGCAGGTGGCTGACGATCCCCGAGACCGTCATCAGGGGCGACGTCGCGACCGGCGCCCGGCGGGCGTCCTCGTCGGAGATGCCCTCGCACTTCATCCATGCCGTTCTGCGGGTGTAGTCGAGCATCGTGAGCAACGTGCTGCGGTCGGAGAGGTCACCGTCGGCCGGGTAGTCCGTGCGGGTGTCGTCGGGCATGCGCGTGATCCTTTCCGACCCCGCCGCGGGGTGTCGACCGCATTGGCCGGCGAGCTGGGTCCGGCCCGGTAGCGTTCCCGCGTGCTCACCGTCCTGCCTGAAGTGGCCGACGCGCTCGCGGCCGGCCGCCCCGTCGTCGCCCTCGAGTCGACCATCATCAGCCACGGTCTACCGCGACCGGACAACCTGCGGGTCGCGCGCGAGATCGAGCAGGCCGTACGCAGCGCAGGTGCTGTGCCCGCGACGATCGCCGTGGTGGCCGGGCACGCCCGGGTAGGGCTCGACGACGAGGCCCTCGAGGCGATCGCCACCAGCGACGACGTCGTCAAGGTCAGCACCCGCGACCTGGCCACCCTCGTCGCTCGCGGCGGCAGCGGTGCGACGACGGTCGCGGCGACCTCTCACGTCGCCGCCCGAGCCGGCATCCGGGTCTTCGCCACGGGCGGTTTGGGCGGAGTGCACCGCGACGCACGGAGCACCTGGGACGAGTCCGCCGACCTGCAGTCGCTCGCGACCACGCCGGTCGCCGTCGTCTGCGCCGGGGTGAAGTCGATCCTCGACGTGCCCGCCACGCTCGAGCGCCTCGAGACCCTCGGCGTGCCCGTGCTGGGATTCGGCACCGACTCCTTCCCCGGCTTCTACCTCACCGACTCCGGCCATCCGGTCGACTGGCGGGTCGACAGCCCCGAGGAGGTCGCCGCGGTGATCCGCGCCGCCGACGGCCTCGGCACGGCGGACCGGGGACTGGTCGTCGCCAACCCGGTGCGCGCCGCCGAGCAGGTGGACCCGGACCTGCACGACCGGCTGCTGCACTCGGGGCTGACCGCTGCCGAGCGGGCCGGCGTCACGGGCAAGGACGTCACCCCGTTTCTGCTCGACTGGTTCCACCGCGAGAGCGAGGGCGTCACCCTGACCTCCAACGTGCGCATCGTGCTCCGCAACGCCGACCTCGCGGCGCGAATCGCTGCAGCCCTGGGCCGGATGCCGTGACGGTCCCGGCCGGCACCGAGACGCTGGACGTCGTGGTCGTCGGCGACCTCATGGTCGACGTCCTCGCCGTCATGAGCGGCCCGCTCGCGCGCGGCAGTGACACCCCGTCCCGCATCACGACGGCAGGCGGCGGGTCCGCGGCCAACGTCGCGTCGTGGCTCGCCGAGCTCGGGGTCCGGACGTCGTACGTCGGCAAGGTCGGTGACGACGCGCTGGGACGCGAGTCGGTCGCCGGCCTCACCCTGCGCGGCGTGGACGCGTGGGTGAGCACCGCCGGCGGCCTGACCACCGGCACCTGCGTGGTGCTGGTCGAGCAGGGCGGCGAGCGGTCGATGCTGCCCGACACCGGCGCCAACGCCGCGCTGGTGGCCGATGACCTGCCGCAGCGGCTGTTCCGGCCCGGCGCGCACTTGCACCTGTCCGGCTACACCCTGCTGCACGAGGGGTCGCGGGACGCCGGGCTCACCGCGCTCGCCCTCGCGCAGGCGGCGGACATGACCGTGTCGGTCGACCCGTCCTCGGCCGCGCTGGTCGAGGCTGCGGGGGTCGCGCGGTTCCTCGAGTGGACACGCGGCGTGGACCTGATCCTCGCCAACCAGGAGGAAGCCGCTCTGCTGGCCGGCACCGACGACGTACGGTCGGCGGCGTCGACGCTCGGCGACACCTACCGTGAGGTCGTGGTCAAGCTCGGCCGTGACGGCGCCCAGTGGCAGCAGGGGTTCATCGCGGCCAGCGCCCCCGCCGAGCGGGTGGACATGGTCGACAGCACCGGCGCGGGCGACTCGTTCGCCGCCGGCTTCCTGGCGTCCTGGCTGCTCCACCCGGAGCCCGAGACCGCGCTGGCCGCCGGCAACCGGGTCGCGGCGAGCGCTGTGACCCGGGTCGGAGCCCGGCCGTGACCGGCGGGGCGGGTGCGCAGCGGGCGCTCGCGGCAGCGGAGGCGACCGGTCTGGAGCACCGGGTGGTGCGCCACGGGCCGGTGCGCAGCCTGGCCGAGGCCGCGGCCGCCAGAGGCATGCGGCCCGAACAGGTGGTGAAGTCGCTGGTGGTCCGGCGCGGCGACGACGACTACCTCTTCGTGCTGGTGCCAGGCGACCGCGCGATCTCCTGGCCCAAGCTGCGCGAGCTCCTCGAGGTCAGCCGGCTGTCCATGCCGGACGCGGCGACCGCGCTGGCGGCCACCGGCTACGAGCGCGGCACCATCACGCCCTTCGGCTCGACGACAGCCTGGCCGGTGGTCGCCGACGAGCGCCTGGTCGGCACCGAGATCTCGGTCGGCGGCGGTGCGTCCGGCGTCACGATCGTGGCGGCCGGCGCCGACGTAGTGCGGGTCCTGGACGCGACCGTGGCCGACGTCACCGATCCGGAGCCGGCCTGACGCCGGAGGCGCGCAGCCGCTCCGGCAGCGCCCACCAGCTGTCCGGCCGGTCGACGACGGGAGCATCCATGCCCTCCTCCATGACCCGCGCCAGCCGGAACAGGAAGGCGGCGATGCCCATCGCCCCCTGCATCCAGCCCGGTGACGGGTCCAGCAACGGCTCCTCGTTGCGGTGCTCCAGGAACCGCCACCGCGCACCGTCGTCGTCACGGACGACCCGCTCGAGCAGCGCGTCGCCCAGCCGCCCCGCGAAGTCGAGGTAAGCCCGCTCGGCGCCGCCGACCCGTTGCGCCGCGTCGAGGAACACGTCGCCCACGCCCGCGGTGCCGCAGCACCGCCCGTCGTTGTCCCAGAAGCCCGGTCTCAGCCGCTCCGGTATCCCCGACGTCATGATCGACCGGAGGCAGCGCTGCCACCACTCCTCCACCACGACACCGGCCACTCGTTCGACACCTGCCCGCTGGAGCGCCGGCCAGAGGTAGGAGGTCCCGGCCGGGCCGTGGCACCAGGTGAACGTGACGAGCTCGACGTCGGGGTTCGTGTGCGGGTCCATGGTCGGCAGCAGGAACCCGTCCTCGGCGAGGTCCGCGAGGGCGACCAGGTGCTCGGCGCCGCGCACCGCCGCGTCGCGGAGGTCCGTACGTCCGAGCTGCTCGGCGGCGATCGCCAAGGCAGCGGCGACACCGGCGGTGCCGTGCGAGTAGTTGGGCATCCGGGCCCGCTCGGACCGTGGGACACCCACCTGCATCGGCCAGTCGAGACCGGTCGACCGCTCGTCGGCAGCGTCCAGCATGGCCTGCCCGCCGGCAGCGACCACCGCCGACGCGTCCGCACCGCCGGCCCAACGGGCGGCCATCGTGATGCCCGCCGACCCCAGGACCAGGTCGGTGACGGGCACCGGCTCCCCGCCCGCGGTCAATGGCGCGGACCAGCCGGCCGGCGTCGCGCGAGCGGCCAGCAACGACAGCGGCGCGTCCACGTCTCCGGCGTCCCCGAGCAGCCGCAGAGCCGTCACATCGCCGGCCAGCCCGAAGTACAGCGACGGGTCGGTGTGCTGCGGTGCGTGGTCGAGCAGGCGGCGACGTACCGCCTCGGCGAGGTCCTCCTCCCCCGCGGTCAACGGCCGGGTCAGCCGGATCTCGGCGAACAGCAGGGCGAAGGCGCCCACCCCCTGGTAGAGGCTGTCCCGGTCGTCGGAGAGCTGCGGCTCCGGCGGCGAGCCGTCGGACGGCACCCGGTCCGGGAACCACGGCCCCTCGTCGCCGCAGACCTGGCCTAGCACCCACGACACCGCCGCCTCGGCGGTGTCGCGGTAGTCCGCGGCATGGGCCATGCCGAGCACCCTAGGACCGTTGACCTGCCTACATGGGAGGTGCAGGGTCGGGCGCATGACTGCCAGCCGAGCGACCGACACCTTCCGCGCCGCGCGCGACCTGCTGCAGACGCACCGCGCCGACCACGAGCGGGCGGTGTCGGAGTTCCGGTGGCCGCAGCTCGAGCACTTCAACTTCGGCTTCGACTGGTTCGACGTGGTCGCCGCCGAGCAGCCCGAGACCCTGGCGCTCTGGATCGTCAACCCGGACGGCACCGAGGACCTGCTGACCTACGCCGACCTCTCCGCCCGGTCGGCGCAGCTCGCGTCCTGGCTGCGGGCCCGGGGTGTCGACCGCGGCGACCGGCTGCTCCTCGTGCTCGGCAACGTCGCGCCTCTGTGGGAGGTGATGCTCGCCTGCATCAAGCTCGGTGTCGTCCTCATCCCCGCCACCACCCTGCTCGGTCCGCGGGACCTGGCCGACCGGGTCCAGCGCGGCGACGTCAAGCACGTCGTCACCGCGTCCGAGGACACCGGGAAGTTCGCCGACGTACCGGGCGACTGGACCCGGATCGCGCTCGAGGAGCCGGTGCCTGGCTGGCTGCGCTACGACGACTCCTACGAGCACCTCGACTCCTTCGAGCCCGAGGTCGAGACCCGGTCGGACGAGACACTGCTGCTGTACTTCACCAGCGGCACGACCGCCCGGCCCAAGCTGGTCGAGCACACCCACACGTCCTACCCGGTCGGGCACCTGACGACGGCGTACTGGATCGGCCTGCAGCCCGGTGACCTGCACCTCAACGTGTCGTCCCCGGGGTGGGCGAAGCACGCGTGGAGCAACGTGTTCGCCCCGTGGATCGCCGGCGCGACGGCGTTCGTCGTCAACCAGGCCCGATTCGACGCCGCCGACCTGCTCGACACGATGGCCCGCTGCGGCGTCACGACCTTCTGCGCGCCACCCACGGTCTGGCGGATGCTCGTGCAGGAGGACCTGGCCGCCCACCCGGTGCCGACGCTGCGCGAGGTGGTCGGCGCCGGCGAGCCGCTGAACCCCGAGGTGATCGAGCAGGTGCAGCGCGCCTGGGGCCACACCGTGCGCGACGGCTACGGGCAGACCGAGACGGCGGCACAGGTCGGGAACCCACCGGGCGCCAGGCTCAAGCCGGGGTCGATGGGGCGGCCGCTGCCCGGCTACGACATCGCCCTGCTCGACCCGGTCACCTCCGAGCCGGGCACCGAGGGCGAGATCTGCATCGACCTGTCAGCCCGTCCGACAGCACTGATGGTGGGCTACCACGACGACTCGACCCTCACCGACGAGGTGATGCGCGGCGGGTTCTACCACACCGGCGACGTCGCGAGCATCGACGACGACGGCTACATCACCTACGTGGGCCGGAGCGACGACGTCTTCAAGGCCAGCGACTACCGGATCTCGCCGTTCGAGCTGGAGAGCGTCCTGATCGAGCACCCTGCCGTCGCGGAGGCGGCGGTGGTGCCGGCCCCCGACCCGGTGCGGCTCGCCGTCCCCAAGGCGTACGTCGTCCTGGCCGTCGGTCACGCCGCAGACGCCGACACGGCCGAGTCGATCCTGCGGCACGCCCGCGAGAACCTGGCGCCGTACAAGCGGGTCCGCCGGCTGGAGTTCGCGCAGCTGCCCAAGACGATCAGCGGGAAGATCCGCCGCGTGGAGCTGCGACTGACCGAGCGGGAGCGCGGCGACGTGCGGCCCGACGGCGAGTACCGCGACGAGGACTTCCCCGGCCTCAAGGGCTGACCACACGCCGGGCCCTCTGGCGTTGACCCGCGGCACGCAGCCGCACCAGCTGCGTGCCGTGATCCGGCTCCTCGACGACATGCCGCCCGGTGTCCTCGGGCTCGAGGCGGCCAACGCCGAGCACGGCAAGGTCCGACGCGTGTACGTCCTCGGGCCGGCGTTCGACGACTACGAGGGCGAAGCGGTCTCGGAGGACCTCAAGCTCGGCGCCCGCCACCCGGCAGCCGTCGAGCGGATCGCGGTCGTGACCGACGCCCGGTGGGCGGGTCCGGCGATCAAGGTGTTCAGCGTCCTGTGGCCGGGCCAGGCACGCGCGTTCCCGCTGGCCGAGCTCGAGTCCGCGAAGCGCTGGGCCGCCGACGACGCTCGCTGCACCACCCCCGATGGGCGATCCGAGCAGTCCTCAGGAGCCGGGCGGCTGGTAGTCGACCGTCCGCCGCAGCGCCTCGTCGACCTGCTCCACCGTGAGCAGCTTCGTCGTGCGGGTGCGCACCGCGCCGCTGCCGTTGATCGCGATGGACACTGCGGCCGCAGCCTCGTCGTCGGGTGCGTCGACGATCACGAAGACATCGGTGTCGCCGAAGGCGAAGTGGAAGGAGTCGAGCCGGCCGCCCATGGCTTCGATCATGGTGGTGACGGCATCGACCCGGGACTTCGCGCCGGCGGCCCGGACCCCAGCCATCCCCTCGGCTGTGTAGTTCGCACTGATCAGGTACTTGGGCATGAGGCGCCTTCCGGTCGGGGACCCCGCACCTGCACGCTAGTCCCGTCACCTATCGTCCCGAACGCCACCAAAATGGGCCGGGAGCGCTCCGCCGCGGCGGCCTACGGCAGGGTGGGATGCATGTACCTGGTACTCGAGTACGACCTCGTCGGCGACTACCTGGAGCGGCGAGCGCAGTTCCGCGAGGAGCATCTCGGCCTCGCGCGGGCGGCGCACGAGCGGGGTGAGCTCGCCCTGGCCGGCGCGCTGACCGACCCCGCCGACCGGGCGCTGCTGGTCTGGGCGACCGAGGACCCGGCGGTGGTCGAGTCGTTCGCCGTGAGCGACCCCTACGTCCGCAACGGGCTGGTCCGCGAGTGGCGGGTCCGGTCGTGGAACGTCGTGGTCGGCGCCGGCTGAGCGGTCAGGCCTGTCGCTCGCGCTTCATCCGCGCCTCGCCGACGTGGCGCCGCCCGCCGGTGAGCGTGTCGCGCACCTCGGCCTCGACGTCGCGGAAGACCGACCAGTAGCCGTCGTCGTACTCCTCGACGACCTGGAAGGTCCACCGGTCCGGCAGCACGTCGCGCCCGACCAGGCGCTGCTGCACGAGGTCGGCGAGGTCGGACGCACCGGCCGCGCGCAGCGCCTCCATCGCGTCGTCGAGCTTCCCGTCGGCCTTCCCGGTGAGGCGGTGGAAACGGTAGAGCGCCCCTCGGGCCTCCTCGACGACCTCGAGAGCCTCCGAGAGAGCGGCAGCCGCCGTCACGACCGCGGCCGACAGGTCGGGCGCGGTGCGGCCCGGATCGGTTCCACCGGTTCCACCGGTTCCACCGGTTCCACTCCTGGGATCGCTCACCTGCCCCTAGTGCCCGGAGGGACGCCGCTGACACGTCCGGGCGTCCGGGCTCGGGGCCGGGCGGCGGGTCGGTCCCTGCCAACGTCCGGGGCGGCGGGCAGGATGTGGACGCAGCCCTTCCGGGCGTACGTCCGAACGCAACCGCCTCACCGCACCAGGAGCACCCTCCGTGGCCCGCAGGACCAAGACACCGCCACCTCCGGACGGCGACTACACCGAGAAGATCACCGACATCGACGTCTCGGACGAGATGCAGGGGTCCTTCCTCGAGTACGCCTACTCCGTGATCTACTCCCGCGCCCTGCCCGACGCGCGCGACGGTCTGAAGCCGGTGCACCGGCGCATCCTCTACCGGATGGCCGAGATGGGCCTGCGACCCGACCGCGGCCACGTGAAGTGCGCCCGTGTCGTGGGCGACGTGATGGCCACGCTGCACCCCCACGGCGACACCGCCATCTACGACACGCTGGTCCGGATGGCGCAGCCGTGGTCGCTCCGGCTGCCACTGGTCGACGGGCACGGCAACTTCGGCACCCTGGGCAACGACGACCCTCCCGCGGCCTACCGCTACACCGAGTGCCGCCTCACCCCGGCGGCGATGACGATGACCGCCGGCATCGACGAGCAGGTCGTCGACCTGCGGCCCAACTACGACGACCGCGAGCTCGAGCCGGAGGTCCTGCCGGCCGCGTTCCCCAACCTGCTCGTCAACGGCGCCTCCGGCATCGCGGTCGGGATGGCGACCAACATGCCGCCGCACAACCTGGTCGAGGTCGTCTCCGCCGCCCGCCACCTGCTCCAGCAGCCGGACGCCGACCTCGACGCGCTGATGCGGTTCGTCCCCGGGCCCGACCTCCCCACCGGTGGCAAGGTCGTGGGCCTCGACGGCATCCGCGACGCCTACGAGTCGGGCCGAGGCACCTTCCGCACCCGGGCGACCGCCCGGGTCGAGAGCGTCACGCCGCGGCGCAAGGGCATCGTCGTCACCGAGCTGCCCTGGGGCGTCGGACCGGAGAGGGTCAAGGAAAAGATCGCCGAGCTGGTCCGCAGCAAGAAGCTGCAGGGCATCACCGCCGTCGACGACTACACCGACCGCAACGTCGGTCTCCGGCTCGTCATCGAGGTGAAGAACGGCTTCAACGCAGAGGCGATCCTCGACCAGCTCTACCGGCTGACCCCGCTCGAGGAGACGTTCGGCATCAACAACGTGGCCCTGGTCGACGGCCAGCCACGGACGATGGGCCTCAAGGACCTGCTCGAGGTCTACGTCGAGCACCGTCTCGACGTCGTGCGCCGCCGCTCACTGCACCGGCGCGCCAAGGCAGAGGAGCGCCTGCACCTGGTCGACGGCCTGCTGGTCGCGATCCTCGACATCGACGAGGTCATCCAGGTCATCCGCACCAGTGACGACGCCGCGGGAGCCCGCCAGCGGCTGATGTCGGTCTTCGACCTCACCGAGACCCAGACCAACTACATCCTGGACATGCCGCTGCGCCGGCTGACCAGGTTCTCCCGCATCGAGCTCGAGGCGGAGCAGGAGACGCTGCGCAGAACGATCGCCGAGCTGACCCGGATCATCGAGTCCGACCAGCTGCTGCGCACGGTCGTGTCCGACGAGCTGGCCGAGATCGCCAAGAAGTACGGCACGCCGCGGCGCACCGTCCTGCTGGAGTCGGCGGGCGTGCCGGCGAGCACCGCGGTGCCGCTCGAGGTGACCGACGACCCGTGCTGGGTGCTGCTGTCCTCGACCGGGCTGCTGGCCCGCACCCTCACCGCCGACCCGCTCCCCACCGACGGTTCTCGTGCCAAGCACGACGTCGTCGTCTCCGTGGTGCGCGCGACCGCGCGGGGCGAGGTCGCCGCCGTGACGTCCGCAGGCCGCATGGTGCGGCTCGGGGTGCTCGACGTCCCTGCGGTCCCGGCGACGGCCAGCGCCCCTCACCTGTCCGGCGGTGCCCCGGTGTCCGAGTTCCTGTCCCTGGAGCGTGACGAGCGGGTGCTGGCCCTCTGCTCGCTGGCCACCGACGGACCCGGGCTCGCGCTGGGCACCGCGCAGGGCGTCGTCAAGCGGGTCGTGCCCGACCATCCGCAGAACAAAGACGCGTGGGAGGTCGTGGGCCTCAAGGACGGCGACCGGGTCGTCGGCGCGGTCGAGCTCGACACGGACGACGACGAGCTGGTGTTCATCACCTCGGACGCGCAGCTGCTGCACTTCCCGGCCTCGGTGGTCCGCCCGCAGGGCAGGTCGGCCGGGGGCATGGCCGGGGTCCGGCTCGCCGGCGGGGCGCGCGCGGTGTTCTTCGGCGCCGTGGCGCCGGGGCGGGACGCGGCGGTGGTGACCGTGTCGGGGTCGTCCGCGGCGCTGCCGGGCACCGACGCCGGGTCGGTCAAGGTCACCCCGTTCGCCGACTACCCCGGCAAGGGACGAGGGACCGGCGGGGTGCGGTGCCACCGGTTCCTGCGCGGCGAGGACGTGCTGACCGTCGCCTGGGCCGGTGCGGCCCCGGCCCGGGCAGCCGCGGCCACCGGTGTGGCCCTGGAGCTGCCGGGCGCGACCGGGCGACGCGACGGATCGGGCACGCCGGCGAGCCAGCCGATCGCCGCGGTGAGCGGACCGGCCACCGGCCGCTGACCCCGTCGGCGACCTCCCGGCCGGCTACCGCAGGCTCGGGCGGCGTGGTCCTCGCCGGCAACCGCGGGCTCAGGCGGCGTGGCCCTCGGACAGCCACGCGTCCATGGCGGCGAACCCGTCGTCGACGTACGACGCGAAGCTGCTGCCGCCGGGGGGCCAGCCGACAGCGGTCGGCGGGGGCTGGTCCTCGACCGGCAGGTCGGCGACGGGCGGCTCCGCACCCACGCCGGCCTCGACGCGCCGCCTGGAGCGTCGCACCCAGACCACCGCGGCGAAGTACGCCGCGGTGAGCAGGGCCAACGGGAACAGCACGTCTTCACCATCGGCCGGACCGCGCCGGACCTTCACCCTCGGATCGAACCTGACCGGAGTCTGGACGCCCCGGTGGACGACTCCCGCCCGATCCGTCCGAGCGGCCGCGTCGCGGCCGCGCGTCGCCTCGCGGGGCAGCAGGCGGTCGTCAGCGCGCCCAGGGGGCGTCCGGCAGGTGCTCGTCCAGGGGCATCCCTGGAGCGCACTCGGCCGACCAGTAGGCGTCGGGCATCTGCGGGTAGACCTCGAGCCAGTAGGCCCGTGCCAGCGCAGCTGCCTGCCCCGGCGTCGCCCCCAGCAGCCTCGCGGTGAGCGCGTCGCGCTGCACCGCGGCGCACTCAGCCTCTGACTCGACCGTCTGACCGGCCATGTGGCGGGCCTCGTGGCCGAGCACGTGCACGGCGACCACCTGCTCGCGCGACGGCGAGTCCTTGCCCGACCCGAGGTAGTCGCGCAGGGCCGAGCAGGGCCGCCGCTTGATCAGGGTGTGCGGCTGCGGACGGCCGGCCTCGTCGTAGGGCACCCAGCCGAGCTCGTGACCGAGGTCGGTCATCTCCTGGCCGCGACTCTGGCAGTCGACCGTGACCGGGGAGCCGGCCAGGGTGCTCGCCACGGCGCTGAGCCGGTGCTCGAGGCGGGCCGCCCGGACGACCGGCACGGTGGCCGTCACGGCGACCAGCCCGAGCAGGGCCACCGACCAGACCGGGAAGCCCCGGGGCCGCCCGATGGCGTCGGTGCGGCGCAGCAGCCAGCCGCCGGCCAGGAGCAGGGCTCCCGCGGCGGCGCCGATCGCGACCCAGGCCAGCACCTGCGAGGTATCGGCCGGCGCGGCCGGTGACCTGACGGGTCAGGCGTCGATGCTGTCGCGGTCGACCCGCGACGCGCTGGCGACGAGGAACTCGCGACGCGGCCCGACCTCGTTGCCCATCAGCAGGTCGAACACCTGCTCGGCCGCCTCGAGGTCGCCGATGGTGACCCGGCGGAGCATGCGGTGCCGCGGCTCCATCGTGGTCTCCGCCAGCTGGTCGGCGTCCATCTCGCCGAGTCCCTTGTAGCGCTGGATCGGCTCCTTGTAGCGCTTGCCCTTGCGCTGCAGGTCGGCCACCGTCTTGCGCATCTGCTGCTCGGAGTAGGTGTAGAGCACCTCGTTCTTCTTGCCGCCCCCCGAGACGACCTCGATCCGGTGCAGCGGCGGCACCGCCGCGAAGACCCGGCCCTCCTCCACCATCGGGCGCATGTAGCGGTAGAAGAGCGTCAGCAGCAGGCAGCGGATGTGCGCCCCGTCGACGTCGGCGTCTGCCATCAGCACCACGCGGCCGTACCTGGCCGACGCGCTGTCGAACGTACGTCCCGAGCCGGCACCGATCACCTGGATGATCGCGGCGCACTCGGTGTTCTTGAGCATGTCGGAGGCCGAGGCCTTCTGCACGTTGAGGATCTTGCCGCGGATCGGCAGCAGCGCCTGGAACTCGCTGCTGCGGGCCAGCTTGGCCGTCCCCAGCGCGGAGTCTCCCTCGACGATGAACAGCTCGCTGCGCTCGACGTCGTCGCTGCGGCAGTCGACCAGCTTGGCCGGCAGCGACGAGGTCTCCAGCGCGTTCTTGCGGCGCTGCAGCTCCTTGTGCGCGCGTGCGGCGACCCGGGTGCGGGCGGCCGCGGCCACCTTGTCGAGGATCGCCTTGGCCTGGGCCTTGCCGCCGCGCTTGGGGTTGGTGAGCGCGGCCTTGAGCTCCGTGCCGACGACCGACGCGACGATGCGCGTGGCCGCCGACGTGCCCAGGACCTCCTTCGTCTGGCCCTCGAACTGCGGCTCGGCGAGCCGCACGGTCACCACCGCCGTCATGCCCTCGAGCACGTCGTCCTTGACGACGTCGTCCTCCGCCGCCCGCAGGACCCGCTGGGCACGCAGCGCGTCGTTCAGCGTCCTGGTCAGGGCTCGTTCGAAGCCCTGGACGTGGGTGCCGCCCTTGGGGGTGGCGATGATGTTGACGAAGGAGCGGACCGTCGTGTCGTAGCCGGTGCCCCACCGCAGGGCGACGTCGACCGTGAGCTCGCGCTGCAGCTCCTGCGGGGTCATGTGCCCCTGCTCGTCGAGGACCGGCACGGTCTCCGAGAACTGCCCGAAACCCTGCAGCCGCAGCACGTCGCTGACGCCCTGGTCGGGGGCGAGGAACTCGCAGAACTCGCTGATGCCGCCGTCGTAGTGGAACGTCTGCTCCGTCGGCGCCGACCCGCGCGCGTCGCGGACCACGATGGTGAGGCCCGGCACGAGGAACGCTGTCTGCCGGGCCCGGTTGTGCAGCTCGTCGAGGGAGATCGCCGCGTCCTTGAGGAAGGTCTGGCTGTCCGCCCAGTAGCGGATGCGGGTGCCGGTGCGCTTCTTGGTGACCTTGCCCACGACGCGCAGGCCGGACTTCTCGACGAACGGGGAGTCCGGCGTGCCGTTGCCGAACGTGCCGGGCGTCCCGCGGCGGAAGCTCATCGCGTGGGTCTTGCCGTCGCGGTCGACCTCGACGTCGAGCCGCGCGGCCAGGGCGTTGACCACCGAGGCGCCGACGCCGTGCAGGCCGCCGGTCGCGGCGTAGGACCCGCCGCCGAACTTGCCGCCCGCGTGCAGCCGGGTCATGACGACCTCGACGCCGGTCAGCCCGGTGCGCGGCTCCACGTCGACCGGGATGCCGCGCCCGTCGTCGCGCACCTCCACCGAGCCGTCGGGGTGCAGCTCGACGTCGATCCGCGAGCAGTGGCCGCCGAGCGCCTCGTCGACCGCGTTGTCGATGATCTCCCAGAGGCAGTGCATGAGCCCGCGCGAGTCGGTGGACCCGATGTACATGCCGGGGCGCTTGCGGACCGCCTCCAGACCCTCCAGCACGAGCAGGTTGCGGGCCGAGTAGGCATCCGGCTCGAACTCGCCGTCGCTGCGGGCGTGGAGCGTCTGGGTCACGTGACGAGAGGCTACCGGCGTTGCTGGACACGGCCTCGGCACCGCGCCGGTCCCCCGCAGGTCGTCCGGCGCGGCGGCCGTCCCGCATGGCCCGGGTCAGCCCCGTCGATGGGCCGGACGGGTGGTCCGACACGCCGTGACCGCTCCGTGACGACCCGAAACGTTCGTCCGTGCGCTGAGATGGGCACCAGCAGGGTCTCCGGTTCGGGCACTCTTTCACCGACAGCGAAACCAAGCCGCCCGGTCGGGGGGAACGAATTCGCAGTGGTTGACTGTTGGAACGCATACGAACCGCCCACACCAGAAGCAGCACTGGAACAAGCACCACCGACAGATCGAGACAGAGAGGGTGTCGTGACCTCAGCACTCGCCTCGCACCCGGCGCTCACGGCGAACGACCGCTGTGACCGCTGTGGCGCCCAGGCCTACATCCGGGTGACCCTGGCCTCCGGCGGCGAGCTCCTGTTCTGCGCCCACCACGGGCGCGCGAACGAGAGCAAGCTGCGCGAGGTCTCGGTCGAGTACCAGGACGACACCGCGCTGCTCGCCGAGACACCGGCGACGGCCCCCGACACGGAGCGCTGAGCGCCAGCCCTCCCCCGACCTCCCGAGGACCCCGAGCCCATCCGGCCCGGGGTCCTCGGCGTTCCCGGGCTGACTCTGCGGACCTCCGGCCGTTGACGGCCGGCCCGGCGAGGTCTACCACGGAGGCATGAAGCATGTCCCCGAGCAGCACCAGTCGATCGCCCCCACGCCGTCCGTCTGGCTGGCCCTCGCGGCCGTGGCCTTCGTGATGGCCGTGGTCTGGGTGGTCGTCAGCCTGGCCTCCTGACGTTTGCCGCGACGCAGCCGGGTCACGAAGGTCCCATGCGTGGGACACCTCCGGCGCCGGCTGCGCTGTGGCTGGTGCGGCACGCGGAGAGCGAGGGCAACGTCGCGGACGCGTCGGCCAACCGGGACGGCGCCGAGCGCCTCGACCTGCCCGCCCGCGACCCCGACGTCCGGCTCTCCGCGACCGGCTGCGAGCAGGCCGACGCGCTCGGCCGCTCATGGCAGGACCTGGCCCGTGACCGGCGGCCGGACGTCGTCCTCAGCTCGCCGTACGAGCGGGCCTACCGGACCGCTCAGCGCGCCGTGGCAGCGGCGGGCTGGCACGACCTCGAGATCCGGCGCGACGAGCGGCTCCGGGAGCGCGACCTCGGCATGCTCGACGGCTTCACCAGGACCGGCATCGAGCGACGGTTCCCGGACGAGGCGGAGCGCCGGGCCTGGCTCGGCAAGTTCTACTACCGGCCTCCGGGCGGCGAGAGCTGGGCCGACGTGGCCGCGCGCGTGCGCGCGGTGCTCGAGACCGTCAACCTCCTGCACGCCGGTCGCCGGGTCGTCGTCGTGAGCCACCAGGCGGTGCTCATGCTGTTCCGGTACGTCGTCGAGGAGCTCGACGAGGAAGCCGTCCTGGCGCTGGACGCCTCCCAGCGGCTGGCCAACACCGGGGTCGTCCGCTACCGCTTCGACGGCGCGACGGCCGCGCTCGAGACGGCCGACGACACCGGCCACCTGCACGGTCTCGACGTGCCGGTCACCGAGGAGCCGGCAGCCGATGCCCTCCCCCGCTGAACCGATGCTCGTGACGCCGGCCCTGCTGCGCGAGTGGCCGCTGCCGTCGCCCGACGGCGGCAAGGAGGCACGGGGGCGCACCCTGGTCGTCGGCGGCTCGCGCGAGACCCCCGGCGCCGTGGTGCTGGCCGCGGAGGCCGCCCTGCGCAGCGGCGCCGGCAAGCTCCAGGTCGCCACCGCCGCCTCCGTAGCCACCGCCGTCGCCCTGGCGCTGCCGGAGGCACTGGTCATCGGCCTGCCGGAGACCCGGTCGGGGGCCTTGGCCGCGCACTCGGTCGAGGCGGCGCTCACCCTGGCCGAGGACGCGTCCAGCGTGCTGGTGGGACCGGGGCTCTCCGACACCGACGAGAGCGCCGGCCTGCTGCGAGCGATCCTCCCCGCGGTCCACGGCGCGCTGGCGGTCGACGCACTGGCGCTCGCCGCGCTGACCGCCGAGCCGGACTGCCTGAAGGCGCACCCGGCTCCCGTCGTCCTGAGCCCGAACACCGCCGAGGCGGCGCACGTGATGCACTGCGACGAGACCGAGGTCGAGGACGACCCGGCGAGGGCCGCCACCGCCATGGCGACGGAGACCGGCTGCGTCGTGTCGATGGGTGGCCCGGTGGGCTGGACCGCGGCACCCGACGGGCGCCTGTGGCGGGACGACAGCGGCGCCGCCGGGCTCGGCGTGTCCGGCTCGGGCGACGTCCGCGCCGGCGTGGTCGCCGGGCTGCTGGCGCGCGGGTCGGACGGCCCGCAGGCGGCCGTATGGGCCGCTCACCTGCACGGACGCGCCGGCGAGCGGCTGGCCTCGACGGTCGGTCGGATCGGCTTCCTCGCGCGGGACCTGCCCGGCCAGGTGCCGACGATCCTGGCCGAGATCGAGCAGTGAGCCCGGTTCCTGACCGCTGTTTTCCGCATGTCGACCCGGCATTCGGGTACCTGCACCACGAGCGCGGGTCCCCCGGGACGTGTGGGGAGCCGCGTCCAGCTCCCACAGGAGGAGGCACCTGATGGCCACCAAGAGCCAGACGTCGTCCCGGGCCGGCCGTGCTCATGGGGGAGACCTGCACAACAACGACCTGGGCAAGCCGCGCTTCTCGAAGGCCTACGGCTTCGGGATCGTCACCGCGGCGCTCTTCCTGCTGTCGTGGTCCGGGCAGTTCGTCTTCCAGCTGATGACCGAGCGCAACGAGGCACAGCAGCACGGCGAGCCCTTCGCGTGGGCCGACTTCTGGCCGCAGTTCCTGTCGTCGACGTTCGAGAACTGGCAGTCCGAGTTCCTGCAGCTCGTCTGGCAGGCGGTGGGTCTCGCCCTGCTCTTCCTGTGGGGCTCCTCGCAGTCCAAGGAGAGCGACGAGCGGCTCGAGGCCAAGGTCGACAGGCTGCTCGAGGAGCGCGGCATCGATCCCGACGAGGTGACCCGAGAGGTGAACGAGTCACTCTGACGTCGGACAGGCACAGGGAGGCTGCTCATGGACGATGCCCTCAGGGCTCTCGCCGGCGTCATCCTTCGCGACCGTGACCTGCCCGACATCCTGGCCGAGATCACCGGGATCGCCACCAAGGCCATCCCGGGCGCGGAAGCGACCTCGATCACGCTGGTCCGTGACGACCGCGGCTTCACCGCCGCCCACGACGGGCAGCTGGCCCTCGACGCCGACGAGCTCCAGTACGCCCGCGGTTACGGCCCCTGCCTGGACGCCGGCCGCACCGGGCTGCTGATGCACGTCCGCGACATGACCACGGAGGAGCGCTGGCCGGACTACGCCGCGGCCGTGGTCTCGAAGGGGGTCATCAGCTCGCTGTCCGTGCCGCTCCCGTTCCAGGGCGCCACGATCGGTGCCCTCAACGTCTACGCGAAGCACCGGGATGCGTTCGACGAGACGTCGGAGCAGATCGGGACCGAGGTGGCGTCGTTCGTCGCGGTCGCCGTCGCCAACGCGGAGTCGTACGCCACCACGGCCGACCTGGCCCACCAGATGCAGGAGGCGATGGCCTCGCGGTCCGTCATCGACATGGCCAAGGGCATCCTGATGGCCCAGAACCGTTGCACGCCGGACGAGGCGTTCACCATGCTCAGCCACGCGTCGCAGCGCAGCAACCGCAAGCTGCGTGACATCGCGGCGGCCATCGTCCAGACCCAGTCCGGCGGACCGGACCAGCGATCGAGGCCGGCACGCGGCTGACCAGGCGTTTGTCAGCGACCCCGCCGGGCAGCGGCCCCGACGTGACCAGCCAGCCCACCAGCGAGCCCGCCGGTCAGCACCGTGGCGACCCACCCGGTCGCGACGACCCGGCGGAGCTGACGCCGTACGCCGACGGCCCGCTCGTTCTGCGTGGCTCCTTCCGGATCACCGACGTCGACGGGCGCGAGATCCCCGCCGGTCGACGCACCGTGGCGCTGTGCCGCTGCGGCCGGTCGTCGCTCAAGCCCTTCTGCGACGGCTCGCACCGCGGCCGGTTCCGCGCCTCCGGCCACGACCAGCGCCCGCTCCAGGGCCGCCTGGCGCAGCCGGCGGACGCTGTGGGCGGCGACTCCGAGCCTGCGGTCGCCGTAGCGGACACCGCCCAGGAGCGCCGCCTGCCCGACGGCGAGCCAGGAGCACACTGACCGCTCGAGCACCCAGGCCGGTGCCAGCAGCGGGACCCGTGCCGGGAAGTGCGCCGCTCCGCCCGCCCGGCGACGCCCGGCCTCGGCCACGCCGACGGACGCGCCCAGGGCCGCCGCCACCAGCCGGCGTCCGGCCCGGCCGCCGAGCAGGGCGGTCGGCAGCATCGGGAGGAACATGGCCAGCCGCCAGGGCTGCGCGATGTCGTCATAGGCCTGGCGGACCCGCTGGCCCCAGAAGTGGTCGGCCGTCGGCGGACGACGTACGACGTAGACGCCGAGCGGACGGACGACGCGGCCACCGTGGGCGCGGACGGTGCGCATCAGCTCGAGGTTCTCGAACAGCACGTCCCCGTCGTAGCCTCCCATCTCCCGGAAGGTCGAGCGCCGGATCCCGAACGTCCCCGGGTAGTCGGCGACGACGGCCCGGTTGAGCAGCGAGCGGGCGGAGTCCCAGGCCGCGTGCCACGGAAGGGGCCGGAAGACGTTCTGCGGCCCGACCAGGTCCGCCTCGTCCAGCAGGGAGACCACCTGGCGCAAGGAGTCCTTGTCGTAGCGGACGTCGTCGTCGGCGAGCACCACGCGCTCCGATCGTGCCAGGCGCAGCCCGGTGTGGACGCCCGCGACCTTGCCGTTGCGGGCCGGCCACGGGTCGGGCCGGACATGGGTGACGACCGAGCTCAACCGCCTGTGGTGCCGCTCGAAGACCTCGCGCGGGGAGCCGTCGACGACCACGACCCGGGCGTGGTGCGACAGCCACCCCAGGTAGGCCGCGAGCTCGGTCTCGTCGTCGGGACGCGCCGTCAGCCACCTCAGCGGCAGCACGTAGTCCACGTCGGCCGGCAGGGCGGTCACGCCACCTCCCCGACCGGGTCGGCGGTCGTCCCGCGGCTCCAGGCCGAGAGGAGGGCGGCCCCGGCGAGGCGATCGACCATCAGGCAGCAGTCGGCGCCCCACAGCACGTCCCCGGCGAGCGCCGGCTCAGCCCGCGCGAAGGAGCCGCACAGGTCGACCGATGCCACCTGCTCGTGCACGGCGTCCGCCTCGACGTGCTCGTCGAAGTACGCCGTCGCGGTGACGTCGTGCCCCAGGCGGCGCAAGCCGTTGCCGTAGCGCCGGTTCGGCAGCGTCGACGTCATCTCGAGCGCGGCCAGGTGCCCGAGGGCTGCACCGCGCAGCCGGCGGTGCAGCCCGAAGAGCGTCATCACGTTGACCGAGGCGAACGTCTCGGCGGTCGCGTCGGCCCAGTAGGCGCCGTAGCTGTCGTCGAGACCCAGTGCTCGCATCGTGGCGGCGAAGAGGCTCGCATGCATTGCGGCCGGCCGGCCCCCGCCGTACTCGTCCGCCTGGATCTCGACGAGGGCCGCCTTGGCCCGGCCTCGCAGGCGGGGGATCACCCAGGTGTGCGGATCGGCCTCCTTGAGGTGGTAGACGGAGCGCTGCGCCAGGAACTCCCGGAAGTGCCGGTCCTCGGCGTCGCGGAGCAGGAACGCCGACAGGGAGGGTCCTGCATCGGCTTCGGCGTCCTGGTCGACCAGGCTGCGCAGCCGGGCCGGCACCTCGGCCGGCTCGACCCCTGCGATCCCTTCGTGGCCGACCGCTGCGCGCAGGCCCGCCTCCAGGGCCCGCTCGAGCAGTCCGGCCAGCGCCAGCGTCGTCGGGTCCCACTCGAGGTCGTCGGCCACGTCGTCGAAGCCGCCGTAGTGCAGCTCGTAGCAGCAGGCCAGCGCGAGCTGGAGGTCGCGGTCGTGCAACGGGTCGCCCGCCTGGTCGACGAGCCGGCGCAGCTGGGCGACCCCCCGGCTCGTCACGGTCGCGCCGTGACCCGCGCGGAGGTGGCTGACCACCAGCCGGCTCAGGGGGCCGCACGGTTCGGGTGTCTGCACGAGGCCACTCCGCTCACCCGGTGGGGCGTCCGCCCCGTTCCGCTCCCGGCCGGCGTGAGCGCGACCGGGCCGCCCAGTTGCTCGAGCGCGTCTGCCCGGCGCATGCCCGCAGGACCGGCTCTCAACCCTCGCCGTTTGCGGCGGCCCAGGCCGGGCACAGCGACACCATGATCTATCGGTGGCTGTGGCGGACGATCGGGCTCTTCATCGGGCGCCGCCTGTGGGTGGCCTGGCAGCGCCGGCGGGCGCGCCCCACGGCCTCCGCGAGGGCCGCCCGATGAGCGACGCCTCCGGCGACGACCACGAGCTCGGCGACGACGACGAGCTGGCGCTGCTCGGGGTCCTGGCCACCGGGCTCGAGTTCCGCCAGCAGCAGACCAACGGCCTGCACATCGGCGAGGCCGCCGGCCGTCAGGCCCACGAGGAGCTGCTGGAGCTCCAGCGTGGGGCCGGCGGCCCGGAGGACTGACGGAACGCCGGTCAGGCCGGCGTCGCCCAGTCCCCCAGCACCCAGTCCCGCACCTCCGGCATGTCCTCGAGGTGCTCCACCACGTAGGACTCGTGGCGGGCCAGCTGCTGCTCGCACCACTCCTTGAGCGCGCTCGCCCCGGGAGGAGTGCGCCGGGCGTTGTTGAGCGCGTCCATCACCAGGTGGTAGCGCGAGGCCCGGTTGCGGACGACCATGTCGAACGGCGTGGTGGTCGTGCCCTCCTCGATGAAGCCGCGGACCCGGAACCGGTCGGCGTCGGGCCGCCCGTGCACCAACTGGTGGATCGCGCCCGGGTAGCCGTGGAACGCGAAGACGACGTCGACGTGGTCGGTGAAGAGCTCGTTGAAGAGGGTCTCGTCCATGCCGTGCGGGTGGTCCTTGCGCCGCGGCAGCGCCATCAGGTCGACGACGTTGACCACGCGGGTCCGGAAGTGCGGCAGCCGCTCGCGCAGGATCGCCGCTGCCGCGACCGTCTCCATCGTCACGACGTCGCCGGCGCAGGCGAGCACGATGTCGGGGTCCGCGGACCCGTCGTCGGTGCCGGCCCACGACCACACCCCCGCGCCGCGCGCGCAGTGCTCGATCGCCTGGTCCATGGTCAGCCACTGCAGCTGCGGCTGCTTGTCGATGACGACCAGGTTGACATAGCTGCGTGAGCGGAAGCAGTGGTCGGCCACGGACATCAGGCAGTTCGCGTCCGGCGGCAGGTAGACCCGGCCGATGTTGCCCCGGGTGGTGATGACGTTCTGGATCAGGCCCGGCCCCTGGTGGCTGAACCCGTTGTGGTCGTTGCGCCACGCGGTCGACGTGAGCAGCACGTTGAGGCTCGGGACGTCGGCCCGCCACGGCAGGTTGTCCGCCTCCTGCAGCCACTTGCTGTGCTGGATCGTCTGCGACGCGCTCACCATCGCGAAGGCCTCGTAGGTGGCGAACCACCCGTGCCGGCCGGTCAGCGTGTAGCCCTCGAGCCAGCCGTGGCAGTTGTGCTCCGAGAGCACCTCCATGACGCGGCCGTCGCGCGACAGCGAGACGTCCGCGTCGGTGACCCGCTCGGCGAACCCGCGGTCGGTCGCCTCGAACACCGCACCGAGCCGGTTGCTGTTGGTCTCGTCGGGACAGAACAGCCGGAAGAGGGTGGGGTTGGCGCGGTAGACATCGCGCATCATCTCCCCGAGCTTGCGGGTCGACTCCGCCCGCACCGAGGCCGGCGACGGCACGTCGGTCGCGTAGTCGCGGAAGTCCGGCAGGTCGAGGTCCCGCGTGAGCAGGCCGCCGTTGGCGTGCGGCGTCGCACTCATCCGCAGGTCGCCGCCCGGGTTGGCCCGGCGCACCAGCTCGGTCGGCGACCCGTCGGCGTCGAAGAGCTCCTCGGGGCCGTACGACCGCAGCCACTCCTCCAGCAGCCGCAGGTGGTCGGCGTCGTCCTTCACGCCGGCCAGCGGCACCTGGTGCGCCCGCCAGGTGCCCTGCACCTGCACGCCGTCGACGACGTCCGGCCCGGTCCAGCCCTTGGGGGTGCGCAGCACGATCAGCGGCCACCGCGGCCGGGCCCCGTCCCAGTCGCCGCCCCGGGCGCTGGCTTGGATCGCCTTGATGGTGCCCCACGCGCCGGCGAGCGCCTCGGCGAACCGGTGGTGCATGCCCGGCAGGTCGTCCCCCTCGACCTCGATCACGTCGTAGCCGTGGCCCTCGAGGATGGACCGGACCTCGGCCGGGTCCTTGCGGCCGAGGACCGACGGCCCGGCGATCTTGGCCCCGTTGAGGTGGAGCACGGGCAGCACGGCGCCGTCGCGCTCCGGGTTGAGGAAGGACACGCCCTTCCACGACCCCTCGAGCGGACCGGTCTCGGCCTCGCCGTCGCCGACGACGGCCAGGGCGACCAGGTCGGGGTTGTCCATGACCGCGCCGAAGGCGTGCACGAGCACGTAGCCGAGCTCGCCCCCCTCGTGGATCGACCCCGGCGTGGTGACCGAGACGTGGCTCGGGATGCCGCCGGGGGCGGAGAACTGCCGGAACAGCCGGCGGATGCCGTCCTCGTCCTGGCTGACGGCCGGGTAGATCTCGCTGTAGGTGCCCTCGAGGTAGCCGGCGGCCACCAGGGCCGGCCCGCCGTGGCCCGGCCCGGCCAGGTAGATCATCTCCTGGCCGGTCTGCTGGATCAGCCGGGACGCGTGGGTGTAGACGAAGGACAGCCCGGGGCTGGTGCCCCAGTGACCGAGCAGGCGAGGCTTGACGTGGTCGGCCGACAGCGGCTCGCGCAGCAGCGGGTTGGCCATCAGGTAGATCTGCCCGACCGTCAGGTAGTTGTTCGCGCGCCACCAGGCGTCCATCGCGGCGACCTCCTCATCACCGGGATGTGCGAGCCGGTCCACCAGCTCGCTCGTCGGCGCGTCGGTGCGGGGCATGGTGCTGGTCACCGTGAGGTCCTTCCGGTCGGGAGTGGCGGCCCGGACTGCTTCGGACGTCCGGCAACGCTACGCCAGACGACCGCCCCGCAGAGGGGCACGGGGCGGTCGTCTCGGCGGCGGCCGGGAGCTACATGCGGATCACCAGCCGCGCCGGCGTCCTGCCGGACAGCACCTCGTCGAAGGACTCGTTGACGTCCTCGAGCCGGCGCTCCTCGGCGATGACCCGGGTCCGGCCCTGGGCGTGGAGGTCGAAGACCTCGGCCAGGTCCTGCCGGGTGCCGACGATCGAGCCGATGACACTGATGCCCTTGAGCACAGTGTCGAAGACGGGGAGCTTGAGCTCGCCCTCCTTCGGCAAGGAGACCAGCACGAGGCGACCGCCGCGGCGCAGGGATGCGAACGCCTTGTCGATCGAGTCCGGCTGCACGGCCAGCGCGATCGCCACGTCGGCGCCGCCGAGGGCCTGGATGGCCTCCGCCGGGTCCTCCTTGCTGGCGTCAACGGTGTACGTCGCCCCGAGCAGCTTCGCGAGATCGAGCTTCTCCTGGCTCACGTCGACCGCGACGACCGTCGCACCGGAGATGGCGGCGTACTGCACCGCGAGGTGGCCGAGGCCGCCGATGCCGACGACGCTGACCAGGTCACCGCTGCGCGCACCGGACACCTTGACCGCCTTGTACGTCGTCACGCCGGCGCAGGTGAGCGGCGCGGCGTCGAACGACGTCACGGCGTCGGGCACCGAGACGGCGAAGCGGGCGTCGGCCACCGCGTACTCGGCGTAGCCGCCGTCGATGCCGTAGCCGGTGTTCTTCTGCTCGAGGCAGAGGGTCTCCCAACCGGAGACGCAGTAGCGGCAGCGGCCGCAGGCGGTGCCCAGCCAGGGCAGCGCGACCCGGTCGCCGACGGCGTGCTCCTTGACCTGGTCACCGATCGCCGTGACGACGCCGACACCCTCGTGCCCGGGCACGAAGGGGGCGGTCGGCTTGACCGGCCAGTCGCCCTTGGCGGCATGGATGTCCGTGTGGCAGATCCCGGAAGCCTCGATCTTGACCTGCACCTGTCCGGGACCGGGGGCGGGAATCGCCCGCTCCTGGATCTCCATCGGCGCTCCGAGGGTGGGGACGACGGCGGCACGCATGGCTTGCTCCTTCGCGGCCGGGGCGGGGCCGCGGATCTCGCAGGCTGCCGGCTCCTGACCGGCTCAAGGGTCCCGCGGAGGCGCGCCCCCCGGCAGGGACGGAGGGCCCTGATCAGGCGGGACCTCCGTCAGGACGCGGCCACCGCGCGACGGAACCCGAAGCGCCGCACCCGCCACCAGGCCCAGGCGAGGGCGCCGAGCGGGATCGGGACCCAGAACGACGCGAGCCGGTAGAGCAGCGTGCCGACCACCGCCTGGTCGGTCGAGATGCCCGCCAGGACGAGCAGGGTGGTGAGACCCGCCTCGACGAAGCCGAGGCCACCGGGCGTGATGGGGATCATCGCCAGGGCCAGGGAGACGACGTAGGCCAGCAGCACCAGCGACGGCCGGGCGGTCGCGCCCACGGCGTGCAGGGCCGCGACGAGGGCGGCGTAGTCGATCATGCGGTTGCCGGCGGCGCTGGCCAGCGAACGCAGCCACCGGCCGGCGAAGGCGGCGGCGACCTTGTCGCGCTCCCCCACGAACGCGGCCGCCACGGTCGCCGGGTCGCTCTTCCGCCGGACCAGGTGCACCGCGCGGCCGATCACCCGGGCCACGGCGCGCACCAGGCCGTCCCAGTGCAGCAGGGCCAGGCCGAGGGCGACGATCGCCACGGAGAGCACGAGCGAGAGGACCAGCCCGAGCTGGAGCTGGCGGGCCGGCGGCGGTCCGAACAGGACGGCCGGGACGACGAGCAACGGCAGGGAGAGCAGCACCCCGGTGCTCAGCAGCCCGGTGGCGCTCAGGACGGCGCCCACCTGCCGGGGCGGGTAGCCGGACCGGATCAGCATGCCGCCCTGCACCACTCCGCCGGTGGCCGGTCCGCCGGGCACCACCTTGCCCGCAGCACCCCCGGCCAGCTGGGAGGCCGCGATGTCGAAGAGGTGGCCACCACCGAAGGCGATCCGCAGCAGCAGCCAGAGGCAGGCGAAGCTGGCGAGCTGCAGCACCGCCACGACGGCGAACCACCACGGTTTGACGTCGCCGAGGCTGGGCCATGCGTCCAGCACGCTCAGCACGCTGGGCGCGACGACGTACAGCCCGATGCCGGTGACGAGCAGCCCGACACCGCGGGTCGTCCACCGACGCACCGACCTGGCCACCGGGTCAGTCTGCCGTGCCGCGTTCAGGCTCCGGTTCGGCCGGCTCGGGAGCCGGTGGGTCGTCCTTCGGCGACGGCGTCGAGCCGATGAAGGCCCGGGCCCAGCCTGCTGACGGGTCCGCGTCGACGAGGACCGCCCTCGCGAGCAGCGTCATCGGCACCGCGAGCAGGGCGCCGAGCGAGCCGAGCACGAAGGTCCACAGGGTCAGCGACAGGAACGTCACGGTGGGACTGAGCCCGACCGCGTCGCCGACGTAGCGGGGCTGGATGAAGGTCTGGATCACCACGTTGAGGACGCAGTAGACCGCGACCACCGCGAGCATCGAGCTCCAGCCGCCGTCCAGGAGCGCGAGGATCGCAGGCGGCACCAGCCCGATGACGAAGCCGATGTTGGGGATGAAGTTCGTGACGAACGCGAGGAGTCCCCATAGCGCCGGCAGGGGCACCCCGAGCAGCCACAGCGCGCCGGTGTCGAGCACGGCGACGATGCCGCCGAAGATCGCCGACATGATCAAGTAGTGCTGGGTGGCGTGGACGAACCCGTGCATCGAGGTCGCGAGGCCCGGCTTGGACTCCCGCAGCAGCGCGTCGCGGAGGGGAACCCCCGAGACGTCAGCGACGGTGAAGAACAGCACGGTCACCAGGAACAGGAAGCTGCCCAGCACGTCGAGCAGGCTGCCGAGGATGCCGGCCAGCAGGTCGGCAACCTTGCCGAGGTCGAGGTTGCTCAGGGCTTTCTGCACCGAAGCCTCGTTGAGTCCCTGGGCGCTCAGCCAGTTCTGTGCGTCCGCGACGAGGGCGTCGGCCTGATCCGCATACTGCGGGACGGTGGCGGCCAGCTGGATAGCTGAGACCGCCAGGCTGAGCGTCAGTACCAGCACGATGGCGTACGCGGTCACCAGCATCACCAGCGTGGCCGCCCACGAAGGCCACCGGTGCCGGAGGGCCACTTGACGGACCGGCGCGCAGGCGATCGTGAGGACCAGCGCGAAGAAGATCGGGGCGACGAAGCCACTGGCAGCCCGCATGCCGCCAGCGATGATCACGGCCGCCGCCGCGCCGAGCAGCACGATGACGCCGCGGGGCAGAAGCCGATGACTGGTGTCGTCGGCCTCGGTCGGCGCCGCCGTCATCGCGCCGGCTGTGAGGCCGCCGCGGCGTCGTGCCAGGCGACCGCCATGGCGCGCGCCCGCTGGAACTCGGCCTCGGTGAGGAGCCCCGTGTCGCGCATCGATGCGAGGTCGCGCAGCATGTCGACCAGGTCATGATGCTGGTCGGTGCACGCGGCCCCGACTGGTTCGACGGTCACGGGGGCTCCTAGCCGGTGAAGACCTCGCGCAGCTTGGCCTCCTGCTCGGTACTCAGGTTGGTGCGCACCAGCTCGGCGTGCGAACCCTCGAACGCCCCCTTGACCTTGTCGGTGACGGTGTCGGAGGTCATCAGGAACAACGCCGACGTGCCGGGGGTCACCTCGTCGCGCACCGACTTGATGAAGTCGTCGTCGATGCCGACGTCCGACATCGCGCCGCCCAGCGCGCCCATGGCGGCGCCCATCGCCATGCCGAGCAGCGGCACGAAGAAGATCAGCCCGAACAGCAGTCCCCAGAAGCTGCCGCCCAGAGCGCCGGCACCGGCCAGGTTGTTGAGCTGCCTGGTCTTGGGCTTCTTCTCGCCCTCGGGCCAGGACACCGTCGCGGCGTCGTGGATGGCGATGAGCTCTTCCTTCTGCAGGCGCTCCAGGATGGACTCGGTGCGCTCTGCGCCATAGGCGTCGGGGAACTTCCACACGGTCAGAGTGGCCACGGATCCTCCTTGCACTGTGCTGCCACGCCGTCCGGAGGGACGGCGGCCTGTGGCGGACGGTAGGAGGCCGGACCGCTGCGCCGCCTCCCCCTCACCGGGTGAGTCGGGGCAGTGGGCGGTCGGGACCCCACGCATTCCCCCACGCCGGGTGAGGCGACGCGACCGGACAGGACGCACCGTTGTCGCAGGTGGCGCGGGGCGAAGGGCGGTGTGATGGCGCAGTACGTCGTGCGGGTCGGCGGGGCGCTCTCGGACGACCTCCTCACGGCCTTCCCTCTCCTCGCGGCCAGCGTGCAGCCCGTCACCACCGTCCTCCAGGGCGAGCTCCCGGATCAGGTGGCCCTCACCAGCGTCCTAGACCGGCTCGACGAGCTCGGGGTCGAGATCCTCGAGGTCACCAAGCTGCCGGCCCGGCCCCAGCCGGCGCAGCCCAGCGGTGCTGCCCGACCGGCGCGGCCGTGACCACGCACCGCGGGTATCGACGACCGGGTCACACGTCCCCCCGAGGGACGGCGGCGGGGCTTAGATGAGACCGATCTCGCGGGCTCGTCGCAACGCGTCCGCGCGACGCTCGACCCCGAGCTTGCGATAGACGGCGGACACGTGGGTCTTGACCGTGTTCTCGGTGACGTAGAGCACCCGCGCCACGTCCTGGTAGGAGCCGCCGAGCGCGAGCTCCCGCAGCACCTCCGCCTCGCGGCCGGTCAGGGCCTGCGCCGGCATCGCGATTCCGGAGGGCGGGCCAAGGGTTTTCTCCGGCGGCGCTGCCTCGGCGCGGATCTTCCCCGCCGACGGCGCGATGGTCGCGGCCCGGCTCGAGAGGTCGGGGTACGGCCGCCGGTACCGCTCCAGGCCGGCGACCACGTAGGCGGCGAAGGGGTGCGCGTCCCGCCCGCGGGACAGCCGGCGCAGCAGGTCGTCGTACCCGCCGCCGGGTGACGCCCCGGCCAGGAGCGGGTGCAGCAGCTTCTGCGGGGCGGCCCGGGTGAGAGCGTCGCGCAACGAGTCCCGGGCGGCACCCAGCCGGCCGGCGGCGAGCTGCAGCCGGGCGCGGTAGGCCGCGGCGAACGCCGCGCAGACCAGCTGCTCCCCCGACGCGGGCACCGCGAGCGCCTCCGCCAACCGGTCGAGCGCCTCCGCCGGTCGTCCGTCGAGGTCGGCGAGCACGCCCTCGAACGCCGAGGTGCTGACCTGCCAGCCGAGCCACCGCATCACCGGGAGCTGCGCCTCTGTGTCGCCGACGTCGCCGTCGACCAGGGCCCAGTGGGCCCGTACCACCGCGTAGATGCCGTCCAGGAACGCCGGGGCCGGCTCCGGGCGGGCGGGCGCCGAGCTGAGCAGGCGTCTGGCCCCAGCCACGTCACCGGTCTCCGCGAGCAGGCGGGCCTCGAGCACGTGGCAGAGGGCGTCGACCAGCGGCTCGAACGCCTGACCGTCGAGCCGCCGGACCTCGGCGAGCTCGGCGGCCGCGTCCGCGAGCCGCAGGTCGTAGAACGCCGCCCAGCCCAGGGCGACGTGCGGGTAACCGAGATAGCCGTCGGCCGCCCGGCCGGCAGCCCTCGACTCGCCGAGGCATTCACGTGCAGTGGCCGCGGCGGTCTGGAACTGGCCCTCCAGGAGCTGGAGGACGGCTCGGTCGGCCAGCGCGGCGGCCGCCAGCCGGTGGTTGTCCACGGCACGGGCGGTCACCAGTGCCTCGTCGGAGTGCCGAGTGGCGAGCTCGAGCTCCCCGGACCAGCTCTCCACGACTGCCAGCTCGTGCAGCAGCCAGGAGAGCCGTGCCGGGTCGAGCTCGCCGGACCCGGCCCCGGCCGGGGACGCGTAGGCGGCGACCTCGCGGGCACCCACCACCGCATCGTTTAGGTCGTGCCAGCCCAGCCGAGCCAGCCAGGCGTTCAGGATGGCGACGTCGGCCAGCAGGGCAGCCTCCGTCACGGTGGGCGGCCGCCGTCGGCCCCCGCGGCTGAGCAGCCCGTCCCGGGTCCGGCGTGCTGCGCGTGCGGCCAGGGCGGCCACCCGGACCGCCTGCTCTCGGTCGCCGGTGCAGCGCAGCAGCAGAGCCGTCACACCGAGCAGCGCCGGCAGCTCCTCCGTCATGCCGTCCGGCAGCGCGCGCAGCGCCTCGGCGACCAGGTCTTCGTGGCCGGTAGTCGTCAGGGTGAGGCCGCGCTCGACCAGCAGGGTCGCGAGCAGGTCGTGCTCCCCGGCCAGCATCGCGTGCCGGACGGCCTCGTCGAGCGGACCGTGCATAGCGTGGTGGTGGGCGGCACGCGCGTGCGCCGCGAGACCCAGGGCACGGTCCGGCCCGGCCAGCTGTCGCCGCAGCAGCTCGCGCAGCAGCGGGTGGTAGGACCACGCCTCCATCGGACCCGAGCCGTAGGCGGTGACCAGCATCCCCTCGGCGGCGAGCGCGGCGAGGTGCTCCGGCGCCTGGGGGTCACCGGACAGGAGGACGGCCGCCTCGGCGGTCACGACCGGCTCGTCGGTGGTGCACTGGAGCACGTGCCGGCAGGCCGCGGGCATGGTCGCGAAGACCTCGCCGAGCAGGTAGTCGAGGACCGGCTGCTCGGTGTGCGCCAGCGCGGTCCGGGCGGCTGCCCGGTCGGGTGCCGCGGCCAGGCTGCGGGCGCCGAGGACGAGCGCCGCCGCCCAGCCGTCCGCCCGGGCCTGGATCGCGTGGACGTCCTCGTCGGACGCGTCCGGCGCGTGAGCCATCACGAGCTGAGCCGCCTCGTCGTCGTCGAACTTCAGGACCTCGGACCGCAGCACGGTCAGGGCGTCCCCGAGCTCGAGCGCCACCGTCGGCAGCGGGGTGTCCCGCCGGGTCGCGAGCACCACCCGCAGGTGGCCGGGCGCGGCGGTGACGACCTCGTCCAGCACGGCCCAGCTCTCCGGCGCCAGGTGGTGCGCGTCGTCGATCACGAGTGGTCGCGGGTCGGGGGTGGCGGATCGCAGCAGCTCGAGCACGGCCTTCGGCACGTCGTCGACGACCCAGTCGGCGTCCGGGTCGGGCCTGCCGGCGGCGGCCAGCAGCGCCCGGGCCAGGACCTCGGGACGGTCACCCTTGCGGGCGACCAGCCAGCGGGCCGTCGGGAGCGTCGCCGCGGCCCACCGTGCAAGGCCGGAGGTCTTGCCCGCACCGGCCGGTGCCACCACGACCGTGAGCGGGCGCCGCGTCGCGCGGTCCAGCTCGGCCTCGAGCCGCTGCCGGGGCACGTGGACCCTCGGCTCCGCCGGCAGGACGCCGAACGCGTCCGCGGCTCCGCGCGGTGCCGCGACCCCGAGTCGCCTGCCCACAGTGCCCTCCCGTCCTGGAGGCACCCGTGGCGCCCGACCCACCGTCACTCGGGGTGAGTGTCCGGCGCAAGGGCTGGCAGGCGGTGTCCCACGGTTCTTTGCCCGTCTGCTACCCGAAAGAGTGACGGAACGGGTGGTTCCGGGCGCACGTCGTCACCCCGGAAGGGGGAGGCCGCCGGCTGATCGGGCCTTCTAGCGTCCAGCCATGGGCCCGTGGCCGGCGACCTCCTCCCCCGGGCCGTGGGCGTCGCCGTCTCCCCGGTGCCGGTCATCGCGGTCATCCTCATGCTGCTGGCCCCGGGCGGGTCCCTCCGTGACCAAGCTGGTGCTCGGCCTCCTGCTGCTGCTCCTGGCTGCCCGGCAGTGGCGGTCCCGCCTGCACCGGCGACGAGCCGGCCACCCTGCCGTCGTGGATGACCGCCATCGACCAGATGACGCCGGTCAAGGCGGCGGGGATGGGCGTGCTGCTCTCCGCCGTCAACCCCAAGAACCTGTTGTTGTGCGTCTCGGCAGGGGTGACGGTGGCCGCGGCGTCACTCGACACCGCGGAGCAGGTCGCCTCGGTGGCGGTCTTCACGGTGGCGGTCTCGACGGTCGTGGTGCCGGCCGTCGCGTACGCCGTGGCCGGCGCCCGGCTGCGGCACCCGCTCGACGAGCAGGGCTGGCTGCAGGCCAACATCGCGACGGTCATGGCTGTGCTGCTCCTCGTCCTCGGGGTGTCGGTGCTCGGCAAGGGTCTGGGCGGCCTGCTCTGATCACCCGCTCCGGGTGAGGGAAGAGCTCGCCGAAAGGGCCACGGTGGGCGTGAGGCCCGATACGGGTCCGAGGAGGCGTTCCATGTCGTGGTTCTGGCAGGGCCTGCTGCTGGCGATCTTCGTCGTCCCGTTCATCGTGCTGTTCGGCTACGCGGCCTGGGACGTCATCCGTCGCCACGACGCCAAGCTGGTCGTCCGCGCGCTGTGGCTGATCGCGTTCTGCGTGCTGCCGATCATCGGTCCGCTGATCTACCTGGTCATCCGGCCGCCCGGCACGACCGCCGACCAGCACCGGGTCGAGCACGGCGAGGCGGCCAGCATGACGACCGCCGCCGAGCTCGGCGCGCTGGCCGACCTGCACGACCGCGGCAAGCTGACCGACCGCGAGTTCGAGGTCGCGAAGTCGAAGCACGTCGGTGTCGACACCTCCGACGTGTCCTCGGGATCGGTCCGCGAGCAGCGCGGCAGCCAGATGCTCTGACGTGCCGGCCGAGGACCGCCGGGGGCCGCTCCCCCGGTCCGCGGTGTCGAAGGCCTGCACGGTGACCTGGTGGGGCCATGCCACCGTCGAGATCCAGGTGGACGGGGTCCGCCTGGTCACCGACCCGCTGCTGCGCGCCCGGGTCGGACCGCTGCACTCGCGCGGTCACCGCCCGCGGCGGACGACCTCGCCGGGGACCGAGCCGGCCCTGGCCGGCGTCGACGCCGTCCTGCTCTCCCACCTGCACCGTGACCACACCGACCTGCCGTCGCTGCGCCGCTTCCCCCGCAGCACTCGCGTCCTGGCGCCGGCCGGCGCCGGCCGTGTGGTGCGCCGGTCCGTGCGGGGCGCGGTCGAGGAGCTGCCGTCGGGAAGCACGACGGGGGTCGGCCAGGTGCGGGTCACCGCGACGCCCGCCGTGCACGACGGCCGCCGGGACCGCCGCGGTCCGTGGGCCGAAGCCGTCGGCTACCTCGTGGAGGGCTCGAGGACCGTCTACTTCGCCGGCGATACCGACCTCTTCGTCGGCATGGCCGACCTGCCGGGTGACGCCGGCATCGACGTGGCGCTGCTGCCGGTGTCGGGCTGGGGACTGACCCTCGGCGACGGGCACATGGGCGCGGTCGAGGCCGCCGAGGCCGTCGCGCTGCTGCGGCCGCGGCTGGCCGTCCCGGTCCACTGGGGGACCCTGCGGATCCCGGTCGCCTGGCGGGCCCGCCGCAGCCACCTGCTCGGGGTCGCCGACCGGTTCGCCGAGCTGGTGGCCGAGCGTTCGCCCGGCACGACGGTCGTCGTGCCCGTCCCCGGCCGGCCGATCGCCGAGCCGGCGCCGACCGCAGGTGAGGCGTCGTGAGCCGTCGGAAGGGCGGCCCGGGACCGGGACTGCGCCCGCTGTGGCGCCTGCTCGTCGTCTGGGTGGTCGCAGCGCTGACGCTGCTGCTCGTCAGCGCCCTGCTGCCCGGCTTCGACGTGGGTGGCCTGGGACCCGCTTTCGTGGCGTCCGCCCTGCTCGGCCTGCTCAACGCCCTGGTCTGGCCGGTGCTGGTCCGGCTGGCGCTCCCCCTCACGGTGCTGACGCTGGGCCTCGCGCCACTGGCGCTCAACGCCGGCATGGTGGCCTTCGTCGCCTGGGCGCTGGACGACGTCACGGTGGACGGGTTCTGGTGGGCGCTGGCCGTCGCTGTGGCCGTCACGGTCGTCTCGATGACGCTCACCGCAGCACTGGCCCTGGACGACGACGACGTGGTGCTCCGCCACCTGCTGCGGAGGAGCCGCACACCGGCAGCGACGGAGGGCGACAGGCAGGTGCCGGGCGTCCTCTTCGTGCAGATCGACGGGCTCGCCCACCCGGTGCTGCAACGCGCCGTCCGCGACGGCAACGCGCCGACGATCGCGCACTGGCTGGCGTCCGGGAGCCACCGGCTGACCGCGTGGACCACCGGCTGGTCGTCGCAGACCGGGGCCTCGCAGGCCGGGATCCTGATGGGCTCGCACTACGACATGCCGGCCTTCCGGTGGTTCGAGAAGGACACCGGGAAGACGTACGTGTCCAACCGGCCGCGGCACGCCGCCGAGCTCGAGCGGCGCCTGTCGACCGGTCACGGCCTGCTGCACGCCGACGGCGCGAGCCGCGGCAACATCTTCACCGGTGACGCCGAGGACTCGGTGCTGACCATGTCCAGCGCCGGGCGCAAGCGCGGGCGGATCGGCGCCGGCTACTACGCCTACTTCTCCCAGCCCTACACCGCGATGCGCACCCTGCTCGGCTTCCTGGCCGAGGCTGTGCGCGAGAGGCACCAGGGCCGGGTGCAGCGCCGCCGTGACGTGCTCCCCCGGGTGCACCGCGGTGGTGTCTACCCGCTGCTGCGGGCCTTCACGACGGTCCTCTCGAGGGACGTGATCGTCGCGACCCTGGTCGGAGACATGCGCGACGGGCGGTCGGTCGTCTACGCCGACTTCGTCGGCTACGACGAGGTGGCCCACCACTCCGGCGTCGAGCGCTACGACGCGCTGGAGGTGCTGCGCCGCCTCGACCACGAGCTGGGTCGGCTGGCGCGGGCCGCGGACGAGGTGTCACGGCCGTACCGGATCGTCGTGCTCTCCGACCACGGCCAGAGCCAGGGCGCGACCTTCCGGACCCGCTACGGACGCACGTTGTCCGACCTGGTCAGCGAGGCTTGCGGTCGCACGGTCGCCGACGCCGGCGAGCAGGACGCGGGCAGCGCCGGCGAGGAGTCGTGGGGCTACGCCGGCGGGGCGCTCACCGAGGTGGCCGCCGGACCGGGGCTGGGCGGCCGGGCCGCCGACCGGGCGACCCGGGGCCGCCGCCGCGAGGACGGGGACGTGGTGCTCGGCCCCGAGAGCGCGGCGCCCCTCGACGCCGACCACCCGGGCGAGCTGATGGTTCTGGCGTCGGGCAACCTCGGTCTGGTCTACCTGACCGGCGAGCCGGGCCGGGTCACCCGGGAGCGGATCGACGCGCTCCACCCGGAGCTGCTGCCGGCGCTGTGCGCGCATCCGGGCATCGGCTTCCTGCTCGTCGCGTCCGCGGACCGCGGCCCGCTCGTGCTGTCGCGCGACGGCGAGCTTCAGCTGGCCACCGGCGCGGTCCGCGGCCGTGACCCGCTGGCCGACTTCGGCCCGCACGCGCGGACCCAGGTCGCGCTCACCGACTCCTACCCGCACTGCGCCGACATCATGGTCAACTCGCTGTGGGACACCCAGACCGACGAGGTCGCGGCGTTCGAGGAGCTGGTGGGCTCGCACGGCGGCATGGGCGGCGCGCAGACCCGGCCGTTCCTCCTCTACCCCGCCGACCTGCCCGACCCCGGGGGCGAGGTCGTCGGGGCGGAGCAGGTGCACCAGCAGCTGCGCCGGTGGCTGGCCCACCTGGGGCACCACACGTACCGCGACGACGAACGGCCTGTGGAGATCTACTCACCCGAGCCGGGTGACGCCGCGCCGCACGGCCGCGCCTAACGTCGGTGCGCCGTCGCCCCCACGAGGAGGACCCGATGACCACTACACACTCGACCCGACCACCGGCCGGCGGATCGCCATGGGCGGCGGGGCTGAGCGTCTTCGCCGCGTCGATCCTCATGGTGGTCGGCCTGTTCCAGTTCTTCGAGGGCCTGGTCGCCGTGATCGACGGGGACGACTTCCTGGTCCGGACCTCCGACTACGTGTTCAAGTTCGACTCGAGCGTCTGGGGCTGGACCCACCTGATCCTCGGAATCGTGCTCTTCCTCGCCGGCCTGGGGATCTTTGCCGGCAACCTGTTCGCGCGCAGCGTCGGGATCCTGGCCGCCGGGCTGTCCGCCGTGGCGAACTTCCTGTGGATCCCCTATTACCCGGTCTGGGCGATCGTCGTCCTCACCCTGGACGTCTTCGTCATCTGGGCGCTGTCCACCAGCGACCTCGGCAAGGCCTGACCGGGGTCGGTCGCCCTGTCGTCAGCCGAGTCCTGCGCACCGGAAGCCGACGTTGCCGGTCGGCGTATCCGGGGTGCTCCCCATCCGGGCCGAAGTGCGGTAGCGCCAGCAGTAGGACGAGTGGCACAGGTACGACCCGCCGCGCAGCGCCCGCCGGTCACCGACCGGCGGACCTGCCGGGTCTATGAGCGGTTCCCCCTGCTCGCGGTGCCAGGTGGTGGACCAGCAGTCGGCCGTCCACTCCCACACGTTGCCGGTCATGTTGTGCAGCCCGTAGCCGTTGGGCGGGAAGGCGCCGACCGGAGCCGTCCCGGCGTAACCGTCCCGCTCGGCGTTGCGCTCCGGGAACGTGCCCTGGAAGACGTTCATCCGGTGCTCGCCGCCCGGTGTCAGCGAGCCTCCCCAGGGGAAGCGCTGCTGCTCGAGGCCGCCGCGCGCCGCGAACTCCCACTCCGCCTCGGTGGGCAGCCGGCGACCGGCCCAGGCGCAGTAGGCCTGCGCGTCGTCCCAGGAGACCTGGACGACGGGGTGGTCCGCGCGGTCCGCGACCTCGCTCTGCGGGCCCTCGGGGTGAGCCCAGTCGGCGCCTTCCACCTCGCGCCACCACGGCGCCTCGACGACTCCCCGGGTCGGCGGGAAGTCGTCGGGCAGAAAGCCCCCGAACACGAACGCCGTGCCCACCCGCTCGGCGTCCGTGACGTGCCCGGTCGCCGCGACGAACTCGGCGAACTGCGCGTTCGTGACCGTGTGACGGTCCAGCCGGAACGGGCTCAGCGAGACCTCGCGCACCGGTCCCTCGCCGTCCTCGGCGTAGGCGCCCGGGTCCTCGCTGCCCATGAGGAAGGTGCCGCCGGCGAGCTCCACCAGACCGTCATCGTCGTCGTCAGCGTCGCGGCGCACCGTGCCCGCACCGGTGACGGGCGAGTCAGTGGCTCGCGGGGCAGCCTCGCTCATGCGCCGCGGCGCGCAGCACAGCGGGTGTTCCTCGGGCACGTCAGGAGGATGCCATGAGTCGCAAGGCCGAGCCCGCAGACAGCTCACCCGTCTCCCCACTTCCCGCCGAGGCGCTGGGCGCGCCGCCCGGGCCGCGGTCGGTCTTCCTCAAGGTCCTCAGTGCCGCGGTCTCGGGCGGCCTGATCGTCGTCCTGTTCCTCGCCATCATCCCGAAGGTCGCGGACTTCGACGAGGTGTGGGAGTCGCTGGCCCAGCTGCGACCCCGTGCGATCGTGCTCATGCTGGTCCTCGCGCTGCTGATCCGGGTGCTGCTGGCGCTGGCCTACACGGTCATCACGCCCGGACTGCCGCTCGGGCGCTCCTTGATCGCGCGGGAGGCGTCGTCGGCGGTGTCCAACGTGATCCCCGGCCCGTCCGGCACCGCCTCGCAGTTCGTCATCCTGCGGTCCTGGGGGGTCTCGGTCGAGCGGTTCACCCGCGCCACCATCGGCGTCAGCGTCTCCACCGACGTCCTCGTGTTCGCCGGGCCGGGCCTCGCCTTCGTCGTCTGGACGCTGGCCGGGATGCCGGCCGCCGACGACGCCACCCACGCCTGGGCCTTCGGCATCGGTGCCCTCGTCTTGTCCGTCGTGGCGGTGGCGGTCGTCGGGGCGGTCGGGCGCAGCGAGCGGCTCGCGGCCGGGGTCGGCAGGATCGGCCAGGTGTGCGTGAACCCGCTGCGCCGGATGGTCGGCAAGGCGCCGGTCAGCACCTGGCCGGAAAGCTGCGTCGCCCTGCGGGCCGACACGGTGGACGTCCTGCGCAACCACGGTTGGGGACTGATGGGGTGCATCGTGGGCGGCTACCTCATCAACGGTGTGCTCCTGGTCACGTGCCTGTGGGCGTGCGGCATCACCGGCGCCGAGATGCCTCTGACGCTGGGCTTCCTGCTCTACACGGTCGGGCGGATCTTCACCATCGTGAACCTCACGCCGGGTGGCGTCGGCGTGGTGGAGATCGCCTACACGGCCGTATACGTCTCGGTCCTCGGCGAGTCCACGCACGACGCCGTCGTCGCCGGGGTGCTGGTCTACCGGGCCCTGACCTACCTGCTCCCGATCGTGACCGGTGCCATCTCCTACCTCGTCTGGCGGCTGATGCGCCGTCACGAGCTGCACGCCGGCGCGGAGCAGCCCGCCACGTGAAGCCAGCGGACCGGCCGCCCCCCGACGCTGCGCCGAAGCGCCGGCTCCCACGTCTGCTGCGCCCGCACCTGGTGCCGCACCACGGCCGCAGCGACGGCCACCTCGCGGCCCGTGGGGTCTACGGGGCCGTCGTGGTCCTCGCGCTGCTGCTGGCCATGCAGGACCACCCGCCTGGACCGTGGGTCTCCGCGATCACGGTCGCCGGGTCCGTCCTCACTGTCCTCGCGGCCGAGCTCTACGCCGAGCTGCTCGGCCTCGAGCTCGACCTGGGCCGGGCATCGACCCGGGACGAGCGGAGGGCCAAGCTGCACGAGCTCGGGCCGATCACCCTCTCGGCCGAGGCACCGGTCCTGGTCCTGGTCCTGGCCGGGATCGGCGTGCTTCAGATTGACCGCGCATTCAACATCGCCATCGGCATCACCATCGCGCTGATCACCGTCGACGGGTTCCTGGCCCGCCGGCTGGGCGGGCGGACCGTGCTGGAGTCGGTGCGCAGCGCTGCCCTCCTGGGCTCGCTCGGCCTGGCCCTCGCACTGCTCAAGCAGCTCGCACACTGAACCCGCAGCGGTGCCGCCGCAGGTCACCGCATTCGGCTGAGGACCACTCGGTGGACATGGGAGGCATCACCGAGATCACGACCTCGGCACCGGGCGCGTGACCGGGAACGGCTCGATGGGGTCGGTGCACCGGGAGCGCGACCAGATGTCGGGTCGCAGGGTCCTCGGGCCAGCGCTGGGGCCGGAGCTCCTCACCTTGCGCCCTGTTCCGGCCCCGCCGGCCGACGCGAGGGGTCGCCCGGATAGCCGGGCCCTCTAGCGGAGGGCCTTCATCTCGTCGCCGTGCACGGTGACGGCCCAGATCACCAGGACGTCGAGGCCGATCATCAGCGAGGACCATAGAGGGTAGGCGGCGAGGAAGCCGACATTCACGATCGCGCTGAGGAACGCCAGGAACACGGCGGCGACCCGAGCCCACATCTGACCGGCCATCAGAGCCGCACCGGCCAGCGCAACGACGATCCCGAGGATCAGGTGCACCCATCCCCAGGTCGTGAAGTCGACGTTGACCGTCAGACCCTTGGAGCCGACCAGGTAGTACTCGTCCTTGAAGAGGGCGACCAGGCCCTGGAAGGCGTGGAACGTCCCGAGGATGATCATCATCATCCCGGCGAAGACGATCCAGCCCGTCCACCCGGTCGGGGGATTGTCGTAGCCCGCCAGCCGGTCCTGCTCGCTCGACGAGGGGGTGGAGGCGTACTGACTCATGTCGGGCTCCTTCTGCCGTCGTGCGCCTGAGTCTCCATGCTGGGGTGCGACGAGGCGCCTCGGCATCATCCGTTCCGAGTGATCGAAGGCGCCTCATCCCTCGCGGGTGATGCAGAGGGTGAGGGCGGCCGCCAGAGTGGGTGCGACTGCTGAGTCGGCCACCCGGTCGACCTGGACGTAGGGATGGTGGTGCTGTCATGACTGAGGTCATCGCGGAGATCGGCCCGGTCGACTACCTGGTGGTCGAGTTCCCCGGCAACAAGATGACCGGGGACGGGCTCCCGCTCCTGGTGGATCTCCATGACCGCGGCATCATCCGGATCCTGGACCTGGTGTTCGTCCGCAAGGACCTCGACGGCAGCATCTCCGGCTTGGCGATCGCCGATCTCGACGCCGACGGTGAGCTGGACGTCGCGATCTTCGAAGGCGTCCGCTCCGGGCTCATCGGCGAGGACGACGTCGACGAGGCTTCCCATGCCCTCGAGCCCGGAAACTCGGCCGGCATCCTGCTGTACGCGAACACCTGGGCGGCCCCGTTCGCCGCCGCCCTGCTGCGCGGAGGGGCCCAGGTGGTCGCCAGTGGCCGGATCCCGGCGGAAGACCTGGTAGCCGCACTCGACTCGGCCGACCAGTCCGCGTGACCTACTGACGAAGGAGAACAGCCATGCCAGGACTGATCAGGGGCGTCGCCCGGACGGCCGCCATCGCCGGGACCGCGACCGCGGTGTCGAACCGGGTCTCGCGGCGGCAGGCGGGGCGGTGGCAGGCCCAGGAGCAGGAGCAGCAGCAGCAGCAGTACGAACAGCAGCAGCAGTACGCCGCGCCTGCCCCGCCGCCGGCCGCCCCGAGCATGGACGACAAGATCGCTCAGCTCAAGGAGCTCGGCGTGCTCAAGGAGCAGGGTGTCCTGACGGAGATCGAGTTCGAGGTGCAGAAGAACAAGATCCTCAACGGCTGAGGCTCTCGGGCCCGGCGGGAGTCACCCGCCGGGCCGCACGATCTGCTGGTAGGACCAGCTGTTGCCGTCGGGGTCGGCGAAGTAGACGAAGCGGCCCCAGGCCTGCTCGTCCACGTCGCTGGCGTCGACACCCTGGTCCACCAGCTCTGCGCGGGCGGCGTCGGCGTCGGCCACGACACACTGCAGCCCCTTCTGGGTGCCCGGCGCCATGTCGAGGCCCAGCCCGGTGCCGAACGCGATCGAGCACGCCGACCCCGGCGGCGTCAGCTGCACGAAGCGCAGTTCGTCGCTCACCCTCTGGTCGAAGTCGGCGTGGAACCCGACCTTGTCGACGTAGAACGCCTTGGCGCGGTCGACATCGGTGACGGGCACGAACACGAGCTCCAGCTTGATCTCCATGGCGGCCACGCTATGCCCGGCCGCCGACAGTCCCGGAGCTTGCCGCGGGTCGGCCCGGGACGAGTGCTCAGACGACCCTGGACCGAGCCCTGCGACCGCTCTCGCGCAGCGCCTCTGCCTCGATCACGCACGTTGTGTGCAGCAGCGCCAGGTCATCGGCGTCGTGCCCGGCGGCGTCCACCAGACCGTCGACCAGCTCTGCGGCCGCAGTCCGGACGAGTCCCGCCCGCTCGCGCGGGCCGACCACGGCGGGCCCGGCCCGGGCGGAGTCGGGGTGCGCCTCGATGACCCGCAGCTCCCCGTCGACCGACCGGGCGGCGAGCTCGAGCCGCGCCAGCAGCGACCGGGCGTCGCCGGTCGGGGCGCCGACCGAGGTCGCTGCCGTCAGCGCCCGGCGGGCGCCCGCGACGGCCCGGTCCATGTCGCGTCGCAGCCGTGCGGCCTCGGCGGCGGGGCCGGTGCCGTACGCACGCAGCGAGCTGCCGGCCCGGTCCGAGAGGCGTGCTCCGGCACGACGAGCGGCGCGCACGGCCTGACGGATCACGATCAGGATCGCGCACCAGGCGAAGAGGCAGGTGGCGAGCACCACGACAAGGGTGGTCATGACCCGACCCTACGGCCGCGCCGCGGTCCCGGCGAGGGGTTGCCGGATCACCCCTGCGGCTCTTGTGGCACCTCGCGGACGTCTCGCTCGTCGCGGTCGGCCCAGTCCAGCAGATGCTCGAGGTCGAAGACCGCGCCGTCGATGCCGGCATGCAGGTCCCCCTTCTCCGCGAACCGCGCCGGCACCGTCGCGATGGTGAGGTCGTCGGGGAGGACGTCGTCGATCTCGCTCCACTCCACCGGCGCGGACACCGTCGCGAGCGCGTTACCGCGGACGCTGTAGGCGCACGCGATGGTGTGGTCGCGGGCGTTCTGGTTGTAGTCGATGAAGAGGTCCCCCGGGTCCCGGTCGCGCCGCCACCATGCCGTCGTCACCAGGTCGGGTGCCCGCCGCTCCACCTCGCGCGCGAACGCCAGCGCCGCCCGGCGGACGTCATGGAAGCCCCATCGCGGCTCGATCCGGACATAGATGTGCATCCCCTTGCCGCCGCTGGTCTTCGGCCAGCCGGTCGCGCCCAGCTCGTCGAGCACCTCGTGGGCGACGTGGGCGACCCGGCGCACTCCCGCGAAGTCGCACTTCGGCATCGGGTCCAGGTCGATGCGCCACTCGTCGGGCTTCTCCGTGTCTGCCCGACGGCTGTTCCAGGGGTGGAACTCCACCGTCGACATCTGGACCGCCCAGATGACACTGGCCAGCTCGGTCACGCACAGCTCGTCGGCCGTCCGGTTGAACCGCGGGAAGAAGACCCGCACCGTCTCGACCCACGGCGGGGCTCCGGCCGGGAGCCGCTTCTGGTGGACCTTGTCTCCCTCGACCCCGGTGGGGAACCGGTGCAGCATGCAGGGCCGCTCTCGCAGGGCGTTGACGATGCCGTCGCCGACGGCAAGGTAGTAGCGGACCAGGTCGAGCTTGGTCGCGCCCGACGCCGGGAAGTAGACCCGGTCGGGGTTGGTGATCCGCACGTCGCGGTCGCCGACCTCCACCTCGACCGCCGGCGACCTCGCTGCGCCCGCTGGCATGGGACCAACCTAGGGTCAGCGCCGCGCCGGTCCCGGAGCGGACTCCTACTCGCGACCACCGTGCGCCGCGAGGGCGTAGAACGTCAGCACGAACATCGCGACGTACGTCAGCGACCAGATCGGGTAGTAGGGCATCCAGGTCATCGCCGAGAGGGCACCGATGGTCGCGGCCACGAACCCGACCCACCGGGCGAGCTGCGAGCGGTAGAGGAGCAGCCAGCTCGACACGATGAGCAGCACGCCGACGATCAGCCACACCCAGGCGTACGTCGTCAGCTTGTCTCCGAGCAGCCCGTCGCTCAGCTCGTCCGGGAGGGCGCCGTTGTAGCGGAAGGCCCAGATCGAGTCGAGCAGGCGCATGAGGCCGGCCAGCCCCAGGACGGTGCCTGCGAAGAACAGCCAGCCGGAGACCGGCTCGTCGTCGTACCTGCTCAAGCCTGTGGAAGTCATCATGGGGTCCTGGGCGGCTGGATCCGTCGACACGGTCCCTCCTCGGGTCAGGGGTTTGGTCTGGCGCCTCGATCATGCGCCGCGCCGTGCGTCCGCGGACTCGTCCGGTTCGGGTGAGGTCGTGCCTGCGCGCGCCCGGCAGGGTACGAGTCGCAGCCGAGCCGAGGAGGTCGCGGATGGCGGGCCCCGCCACGGGTGCGCACGGGCAGGGAGCGATGGGCGCTCCCGAGGCCTCGACCGCCCCGGCCCGCGCCGGGCTGGTCCTGCTCTCGCTGATCCTGGTGGCGGCGGTGGCCAACCTCAACCTGGCCGTGGCCAACGTGGCGCTGCCGGAGATCGGTCAGGCCTTCGACTCCTCCCAGACGACGCTGAACCTGGTGGCGGTCGGCTATTCCCTCGGCCTGGCGGCCTCGGTGCTCTACCTCGGGGCGGTCGGCGACCGCTACGGGCGCAAGGTCCTCCTGCTGGCCGGCGTGGCCCTCTCGGTCCCCGCGTGCCTGCTGGCCGCCTACGCGCCGAACGACACAGTCCTGGTCGCGGCCCGGGTGCTCGGCGGGCTCTCCGCGGGCATGGCCTACCCGACCACCCTCGCGCTGATCACGGCCCTGTGGGCCGGCCCGGGCCGCACCAGGTCGATCGCCCTGTGGTCGGCGCTGGGAGGCGGCATCTCCGCGCTCGGCCCGGTGGTCGCCGGCGGGATGCTCGAGCACTTCTGGTGGGGGTCGGTCTTCCTGATCACCCTCCCGCTGGCAGTCGTGGCGCTCCTCCTGGCCCTGGCGTTCGTGCCGGCTCACGTGAACGAGGCGACCGACCCCGTGGACAACCTCGGCGGCATCCTGTCGGTCGTGCTCGTCGCCTGCCTGATCTTGTCCATCAACTTCGCACCGGTGCCGGGCAAGACGACGCTCGTGCTCGGCCTGGCCGTGGTCGCGCTCGCGGCAGGCGCGGCCTTCTTCGTTCGGCAGCGCCGGGCGCGCAGCCCGCTGTACGACCTGCACGTCGCCGGCCGGCGGACGTTCTGGGTCGCCGCCTGCGCCGGGATCATCGTGTTCGGCTCCCTGATGGGCGCCATGTTCGTGGGGCAGCAGTTCCTCCAGAACGTGCTGGGCTACTCGACGCTCGACGCCGGCCTGGCGATCCTCCCCGCGGTTGCCGGCATGGTCGTGGTCGCCCCCCGCTCGGCCAAGCTGGTCGAGGCTCGGGGTGCCCGGTTCACCCTTCTCACCGGCTACGTCTTCTGCGTCCTCGGCTTCACCACGATGCTGCTGCTGTGGGAGGACGGCAGCGACTACTGGCAGGTCGGCCTCGGCTACCTGTTCATCGGGATCGGTGTCGGGTTCGCCGGGACACCGGCGTCACACTCGCTGACCGGTTCGGTGCCGGTCACCCGGGCGGGGATGGCCTCGGGAACCGCCGATCTGCAACGTGACCTGGGCGGCGCGATCATGCAGTCGATCTTCGGGGCGCTGCTGACCGCCGGCTACGCGTCGGCCGTCTCGGCGGCCATCGCCGCGTCGCCGGAGAAGGACCAGATCACCGACGGCGTGCACTCCGAGCTGACCAAGTCCTTCGCCAGCGCAGAAGCCACTGCTGGGCAGTACCCGCAGTACTCGGCGCAGATCACCTCGGCGGCGCGGGAGTCCTTCCTTCAGGGCGACGACTGGGCGTACACCGCCGGACTGGTCGCGATCCTCCTCGGCGCGGTCCTGGTGTTCTTGTGCTTCCCGAAGAAGGACGAGGAGGAGGCGCTGCTGGCGAGCTACCGGGCGGAGGACAGCGCGGCGGTCGTCAGCGGCCCGGTGCCCCAGTCGCCTCGATGAGGTCCTCGTCATGGTCGGCCGCCAGCCGGTCGGTCAGGTCCAGCCGGTAGAGCAGCGCGAGCGCCGGTCCGATCAGCGCCACGGCGACGATCGTCACGAAGATCAGCCACCGCATGGTGTTGGGGTCGCCGGCGGCCTCGTCGACCGTCAGCGTCGTGGGCAGGGCGTACGGCCGCTGGGCCATGCCCCACGCGAGCACGAGTGACGCGAGCGCGCCGACGGCCGTCAGCCGGGTCCCCCGGAGCCGGCCGGTGCGGAGCAGCGCCGCCGTCGCGAGCACGAAGAGCCCGGCGGCGATCGCGAACCCGAGTCCTAGACCTGAGGTGAGACCGTCGTAGAGGGGCTTCGCGTCCTCGTGCACGACGAGGAGGCCACCCGCCATGACGAGCAGGAGCAGGCTCCCGGAGACGACAGCACGCGTCCGGAAGTACGCCTCCAGGTCGGGCGCCTCGAACCGGCGGGCGTCCGAGACCAGGAAGGCGGCCGCGATGAACGCAGCGGCCAGCAGGCCGAGGATGCCGAACAGCACCGAGGTCGGGTTGAGCCAGGAGGTCACCGGGTCCCCCTTGCTGTTGCCCGGAGGGATCCGCCCGGACGCGATGCCCCCGAGGGTGGCGGCCAGGAAGAATGGCGTGAGCACAGACGCGAGGCCGAAGACGATGCCGAGATGTCGACGCCGGGCGACCCGATGGGTCGGCTTGCGGATCGCGAACGCGGCGCCCCGCGCCACGATGCCGAGTGCGACCAGGGTGAGCGCGACCCAGGCGGTCGACATGACGGCCTCGAAGACCGGGGGAAAGCCCGTCCAGGTGACGACGAGGATGAAGACCAGCCAGACGTTGTTCGCCTCCCACACCGGAGCCATCGCGTAGTCGACCAGCGAGCGTGGGCGCGCGCCGCGGTCCCTGTCCCCTGCGAGCAGGTCCCACATCCCGGCCCCGAAGTCAGCGCCGCCACCGCAGGTGTACGCCGCCAGCAGGAGCAGGAGCACCAGGGCGACGAGATCGGTCGAGCTCATCGCGCCACCTCGTCCCGTTCGACGGGGACCGCCTGCTGGGGGATGTCCGGCGGGAGCCCGGCCCTAGCCGTCTCGGCGTCGGCGTGGCGCCAGCGCAGCTTCATCTTGAGCAGGACGCTGAGGAAGGCCCAGACGACCAGGCTGTAGATCACCACGACGACGGCGAAGGACGTCCAGATCGGTCCGGCGCCGATGTCGGTCACCGCCTCGGCCACCTTCATCTCGTTGTAGACGACCCACGGCTGCCGGCCGACCTCCGCGGTGATCCAGCCGGCCTCGAGACCGAGCACCGACACGACGCCCGCCACCGCCGCACAGCGGTAGAACCAGCGCGACCGTGGCATGTCTCGTCGGCGCACCCAGGCGAGGCCGAACCAGAACGCGAGCCCGAGCAGCACCGTCCCGACCCCGACCATCGTGTCGAAGGCGAAGTGCGTGATGTTCGCTTCACGGATGCTGGGCCGGTCCGCGGCCGGTGCCTCGGTCAGTCCCTTGACCACCGTGTCCCGGCTGAAGCCCGCGAGGAAGGAGTCCAGCCCGGGGATCCGGATCCCTCCGTCGATGGACCCGTCCGGCTGGAGCCGGCCGAAGAGGTACTCAGGCTGGTCCGGTCCGGTCTCCCACACGATCTCCATCGCCGCGAACTTGACCGGCTGCTCCTGGAAGACCTGGCGTGCGAGGGCGTCCCCGATCATGAACTGGAGAGGGGTCACGATGGCCGCCACGGTGAACGGCACAAGGAAGCCCAGCCGGTGGTAGCGGTCGCGGCGCCCGCGGAGCCAGCCGACGGCGTACACGCTGGCCACGAGGTAGCCGGCCACCATGTAGGCCGCCGCGATCATGTGCAGGTACTGCGGCGCCAGGATCGGCGTGAAGAGCACCTGGGTGATGTCGACGTTGGTGGGGTTGCCGGCCGAGTCCAGCTCGAAGCCCTGCGGGGTGTTCATCCACGCGTTGACGGACAGGATCGAGAACGCGCCGACCAGGGCCACGATCGGAATCGGCAGGCCGACGAGGAAGTGGGCGCGCGGACTCATCCGCTTCCAGCCGTAGATGTAGATCGCGACCAGGATGGCCTCGAGGAAGAAGGCCCAGCCCTCGATGCCGAAGGCGATGCCGAACACGTCTCCCCACTTGCCCATCAGGCCGGGCCAGAGCAGTCCGAACTCCAGGCTCAGCACGGTGCCGGTGACCGCCCCGACGGCGAACTGGATCGCCATCACCGTGGACCAGCGCCGGGCCAGTTGGATGGCGACCGGGTCCTTGCGACGCAGGCCGAGGTAGTTCATCACCAGCGTGATCAACGGCAGGGCCACGCCGAACGGGACGAGGATCACGTGCACCATCAGCGTGAACGCCATCTGCTCCCGTGCCGGCAGCAGCTGGGAGGGCCCGTCGGCGAGCACCGCGCCGTCGGCCAGCACCGACCCGAGCATCATGGCCGGACTCCTTCCGGACGTTGGTCGCGATCCGGCTGCGGCTGGTAGACGTCCTCGCCGGGGACGGTCTGCATCATCGTGAACGCCCGCTCGCGGCGGGACTCCCGGCTGAACGCGATGGCCCACGTGAGCACGGCGGAGATCCGGTTCCGGAAGCTGGTGAGGAACGCGAGGTGGATGCCGAGCCAGGCCAGCCAGCCGATGAACCCGCTGGCGTGGAAGCGCTTGACCGAGACGACGGCCCGCCCTCGGGAGATGTACGCGGCCGAGCCGAGGTCGTGGTAGCGGAACGGCTTCTGGACGCCGTGGCGCTGCTCGAGCTGGTGCTTGATCCGGTGGGCCGCGTAGAAGCCCGTCTGCATGGCCACCTCGGCGACGCCCGGCAGGTGCTCGAGGCTCATCAGGTCGCCTACGACGGAGATCTCCGGGTGCCCGGGGATCGTGAGGTCCGGCTCCACGGCGATCCGGCCGGCCCGGTCCTGCTGCGCGCCGGTCTGCCTGGCGAGCTGCTCCGCCAGCGGCGGCGCCGCGACCCCCGCGGTCCAGAGCACGGTCCCGGCCTCGTGCCGGACGACGGTGCCGTCCGCACCCTTGGCGTCGAGGCCGCGGGCGTCGATGGAGGTGACGATCGAGCTCATGTGCAGCTCGACGCCCATGTCCGTCAGCGACTTCACCGCACGGGCCGACAGCTTCGGGCCGAACGGCGCCAGCGGCATCGTGCCGCCGTCGAAGAGCAGCACCCTGGCCTCGGCCGGGTCGATGTGACGGAACTGGTCCCGCAGCGTGAGCGTGGCCACCTCGTGGATCTGACCGGCCAGCTCGACCCCGGTCGGCCCGGCCCCGACCAGCGCGAACGTCAGCCAACGGCGACGCTCCGCGGGGTCGGTGGCCGTCTGCGCCATCTCGAAGGCACCGAAGACGCGCCGGCGGACGGTGAGGGCGTCGGCCAGCGTCTTCATCCCCGGAGCGAACCGCTGGTACTCGTCGTGGCCGAAGTAGGACTGCTGCACGCCGGCGGCGACGATCAGGTCGTCGTACGGGATCTCCAACGGCGTGCCTGCTGGGCGCAGCGCCAGCACCCGCCGCTCCTCCACGTCGAAGTCGACGACCTCACCGAGCACGCATTCGACGTTCTGGTAGCGGCGCAGGACGCCGCGCAGAGGCACCGCGATCTGGCCTTCGGACAGGACGCCGGTGGCGCACTGGTAGAGCAGCGGCTGGAACAGGTGGTGCGTGGCACGGTCCACGACGGTGACCTCGACCGGGCTGTGCCGGAAGGCACGCGCCGCGAAGAGCCCGGCGAACCCACCGCCGACGATCACCACCCGGCGGGGGGCCACGTGGTCGTCGAGCTGGTGCTTCGAGCTCATCGCAGCCTCTCGAGCAGGTGGTCACCAACCCGGAGGGCGTTGGCGATCGCGGTCAGCGACGGGTTCACCGCTCCGATGCTCGGGAAGAAGCTGGTGTCCACGACGTAGAGGTTGTCCAGGTCGTGCGCCTTGCAGTTGACGTCGAGCGCGCTGGCCGCAGGGTCGGTCCCGAAGCGGACGGTGCCTGCCTGGTGCGCCGTGGCGCCGATGGGCATGCTCTTGTGCAGGTAGAGGCTGTGGTCGAGCAGGTGGTGCTTGCGCATGCCGAGCTCCTCGAGCATGCCGTCGAGCTTGTGCCGCAGCCGCTTGACCCCTTCGACGTTGTTCCCCTCGTCGAGGCTGAGGTGGATTGCCCCGTCGCGGTCGAGAGTGACCCTGTTGTCGGCCGCGGGCAGGTCCTCACCGCACAGCCAGAAGTCGACGGCGTGGTGCGCCAGGACCTCGAACGGGAGGTCCGGCGACAGGCGGCCGGCCCACCGCGGGGCCTGCGCGTGGATCTGCTCGTCGTCCGACTTCCCCAGCATCTGGATCCCGCCGAGCGGGTAGTCCCAGTCGTCCGCTCCCAGGTACCAGTCGTTGAGGGCCAGCGTCTTCTGGAACGTGGTGGGGTTGGGCTCCAGCGAGACCGCCATCAAGGCGAGGTTGTTGTGCCGCATGTAGTGCCGGCCGACGACGCCGGAGCTGTTGCCGAGCCCCTCCGGGTGACGGTCGTTGGCAGACCTGAGCAGCAGCGCCGCTGAGTTGACCGCACCGCACGCGACCGCGACGACGTCGGCGCTGAACGTCGTCACGGACCCGTCGTCGAGCTCGGTGACCACCCCGGTGACCGTGCGCCCCGACGCGTCGGTCTCCAGCCGTCGCACGTTGGCGCCGGTCACCAGCGTGACGTTGTCCTGACCGAGCACCGGGTCGACGCAGATCACCTGCGAGTCGGCCTTGCCGTTCACCAGGCACGGGAAGCCGTCGACCCGGTTGCAGCGGATGCACACGCTGGCCCGCGACGGTACGCCCGGCTCCTCCTCCTCGAGGTGCACCCCGATCGGCAGGTGGAAGGGGTGCAGCCCCTGCTTCTCCAGGTCGTCGCTGAGCTGCTGGATCCGCGGCTCGTGGGAGACCGGCGGGTAGGCGTACTGGGCGCTCGTCGGGCCCTCGGTGGGGTCCTCGCCGTGGCGGCCGTGGACGACGTACAGGTGCTCCGCCTGGGTGTAGTAGGGCTCCAGGTCGTCGTACGAGATCGGCCAGGCAGGCGACATGCCGCCGTGGTGGCGCAGCTCGCCGAAGTCCTCCGGTCGGAGCCGGAACAGCGTGGCGCCGTAGAACTTGGTGTTGCCGCCGACGTAGTAGTTGGTCTCCGGCTGGAACTCCTTGCGGTGCTGGTCGTACCACTTCTCGGGCGCCAGGTACTTGCCCCGCACGAACACCGCGGAGGACTCCCAGTTGTCCCGCTCCCTGGGAAGGAA
>DATHAP010000136.1 GCA_035489715.1 Actinomycetes bacterium | reverse complement strand
CATCACCTTCGTGCGCGCTGACGGGGTCGTCGCGAAGTCCGGCGGCACCGTCGTCAAGAACGTCGCCGGCTACGACTTCGGCAAGCTGCTGCTCGGCACCTACGGCACCCTCGCGCTGGTCACCGAGGTCGTCGTGCGGCTGCACCCGCTGCCCGACTCCCGCCGGGTTGTCGCGGTGCGCACGTCCGACCCGGCCGCGGCCTCCACCGCCGCAGCTGCCGTGACGGGGTCGCAGCTCGTGCCGTCGGCGGTCGAGGTCGACCAGCAGGGCACCAGCCCCGGCACGGTCACCGTGCTGCTCGAGGGGATCGAGGGCGGCGTCGAGCGCCGTGCCCGAGCGGCGGCCGAGCTGCTGACGGCGTACGGCTCCGTGGACACCGAGGTCACCACCGACCTGCCGGACGGCTGGGCCGACCTGCCCTTCGACGCGGGCGGCACCGGCCTCAAGGTGACGTCGTCGTTGACCGGGGTGGCCGACGTGCTGACGACGGCGCGCGCCCTGTCCGGGCGCACGCCGCTGCGGGTCCGCGGCTCGGCGGCGGGCGTCCTGCACGTCGGGGTCCCTGCCGGCACCGAGCCCGCCCACGTCGCCGCCGTCGTGGAGCGGCTGCGCGCGACGGCGGCCGGCTCGGGCGGCAGCGTCACGGTGCTGACGGCACCGCAGTCGGTGCACGACGTCGTGGACGTGTGGGGGCCGGTGCCGGGCCTGCACCTGATGCGTCGGCTCAAGGACGAGATGGACCCCGGCCACCGGCTCTCGCCCGGCCGCTTCGTGGGAGGGATCTGAAGGTGGACGCGACCACGACGGGGACCCTCGGGTCCGACGGGCCGCTGCGGGTGCCCGAGGCGCCGGGCGAGCCGGCGTTCGACGAGCACCGTCCGCCCTCGGCCGCGCTCGCGTCGGACTGCGTGCATTGCGGCTTCTGCCTGCCGACCTGTCCGACCTACGTGCTGTGGGGCGAGGAGATGGACTCGCCCCGCGGCCGGATCTACCTGATGCAGGCCGGGCTCGGCGGCGAGCCGATGACCGACGCGATGGTGCAGCACATCGACGCCTGCCTGGGCTGCATGGCGTGCGTGACCGCGTGCCCCTCCGGGGTCCAGTACGACAGGCTGATCGAGGCGACCCTCGCGCAGGTGGAGCGCCGGCACCGCCGTCCGCTGGCCGACCGGCTGCTCCGCGAAGCGGTGTTCGCGCTGTTCCCGCACCCCAGGCGGCTGCGGATGATGCGCGGCCCGCTGTCGCTCTTCCGCCGCAGCGGCCTGCAGGGCGCGGTCGAGCGCAGCGGGCTGCTCGGGCGCGTGGCGCCGAGCCTGGCGGCGATGGCGTCGCTCGCTCCCCCGGTGCGCCGCGCGCCGCGGGTCCCGGAGCGGGTGGCGGCCCGCGGCGAGCGACGGGCCGTCGTGGGCATGCTCACCGGCTGCGTGCAGGGCGAGTTCTTCCCGCGGGTCAACGCCGCCACCGCCCGGGTGCTGGCGATGGAGGGCTGCGACGTGGTCGTGCCCCGAGGGCAAGGCTGCTGCGGCGCGCTGTCGGTGCACAACGGCCGCGAGGTCGAGGCGATGGCCTTCGCCCGCCGCACGATCGACACCTTCGAGGCTGCCGGAGTCGAGCGGGTGGTGGTCAACGCGGCCGGCTGCGGCTCGTCGATGAAGGAGTACGCCGAGCTGCTGGCCGACGACCCGGCGTACGCCGCGCGGGCGCAGCGGTTCGCGGCCGATGTGCGCGACGTCAGCGAGCTGCTCGCCGACCTCGGGCCGGTGGCCGGCCGGCACCCGCTGCCGGTCACCGTCGCCTACCACGACGCCTGCCACCTCGGGCACGCCCAGGGCGTGCGTTCCCAGCCGCGCGAGCTGCTGCGCGGCATACCGGGGCTCGAGCTTCGCGAGATCGCGGACCCGGAGGTCTGCTGCGGCTCGGCGGGCATCTACAACGTGGTCCACCCCGAGCCGGCCCGCGAGCTCGGTGACCGCAAGGCGCAGGCGGTGCTCGACACCGGCGCCGACCTGCTGGTCACCGCCAACCCCGGCTGCCTGATGCAGGTCGCCGTCTCGCTCAACCGCATGGCGGACGCCGGCCACCCCGGCGCCCGGCCGGTCCACCTCGCCCACACGGTCGAGGTCCTCGACGCGTCACTGCGCGGCCACTCCGTGGCCGCGATGCGCAGGTCACTGTCCCTGCCCGCCACGACTGACGGTCCGACTCCCGAACACGGATCGCAGAGCTACGGATCGCAGAGATCCGGCCGATCGAGGTTCGCCCAGTGAGCCGCCGGGCACAGGCAGGTCGCCGCGCGACGCCGGGAGGTGCCGTGGCGCCGAGTGAGCCGGTCCGTCGGGCCGGTGCGTGCGCCCCACTGACCGCCGCCCGACCGCCGACCCGACCGGAGACCGCCATGTGCCCGGAGACGCCGCGCGCCCAACGCCGCCTGGCGCCCGGCGACGAGGCGCCCACGCAGGCGCGCCAGTTCCTGCCAGCCGCCGGCTGCGTCACCCACCACGCCGAGATCGTCGAGGACGCCGTGCTCCTGGTGAGCGAGCTGGTGAGCAACTCGGTGCTTCACGGCGGGCCTCCGGTGGTCGTCGCGATCGAGTGCGACGGCGACGCCCTGCAGGTGCGGGTCCGCGACGGCTCGTCGGTGATGCCGGCCCGCCGGACCGCCGGCCACGGCGACGAGAGTGGCCGCGGCCTGGCGCTCGTGGACACGCTGTCGTCGGACTGGGGGGTCGACCCCAAGCCCGACGGCAAGCACGTGTGGTTCGTCCTCCGCTAGCTCCAGCTAGCGCGCGGGCATCCCCTCGACCGGGTCCTCCAGCACCTCGCCGTCGACCATCTGGCTCGAGGGCGCCGACACCTGGCTGGCCGCAGCCGCGGTGGCACCGGGCTCGCCGCCCTGGTCCGCCGACCGCCCGGCGGCCAGCTCGGCCGCCGCGGCCTCGTCGGCCCGTTGCTGCTGCTGGGCCTGGATGCCGGACAGGCTGCGCAGCTTCTCCTCGGGGAGGAAGAGCACGACGACGAAGGCCAGCACCAGCACCATGGCGGCGAACCGGAAGACCAGGTCCATCGAGTCGGAGAAGCCGACCAGGAACGGCCGGGCCAGCCGGTCGTCGAGGTCGGCGAGGAACGACGTGTCGTCCAGCGTGCCGGCCGGCAGGGTCGGCGTCGTGCCGCCGCCCGACTGCAGCGCCTCGAGGATCTTGGCGTTGGCCGGGTCACCGGTCACCGCCGGGTCCTGCAGCGCCGACCGGAAGGCCGGGGTCTGCGCCGCGTCCTGGAAGGCACGGACGATGTTGTCCGTCACGGTCGAGAACAGGATCGACAGGAAGACCGCGGTGCCCAGCGTGCCGCCCATCTGGCGGAAGAACGTCGCCGACGAGGTGGCCACGCCCATGTCCTGCGGCGGCACCGCGTTCTGCACCGCGAGGACGAGCGGCTGCATGTTGAAGCCGAGCCCCAGGCCGAACAGCGCGGCGTAGCCCATCGTGTAGCCCAGCGGGGTGTCGACGCCGATCGTCGACAGCATGGCCAGGGCCACGACCAGCAGCCCGGCCCCGATGACGGGGAACTTCTTGTAGCGACCGGTGCGGCTGATCATCTGGCCCGCGAAGATCGAGCCGGACATGATGCCGGCGGTCAGCGGGAGAAGCAGCAGACCGGCCTCGGTGGGCGAGGCGCCCTTGACGATCTGCAGGTAGAGCGGCAGGGCGGCCAGCCCGCCGAACATCCCCATGCCGAGGATGAAGTTGAGCAGCGAGCCGATGCCGAACGTGCGGCCCCGGAAGAGCCGCAGAGGAAGCAGCGCGTCGTCGCCGTAGTGCCGCTCGGCCAGCAGGAACGCGATGATGCCCAGCACACCGATGACCATCAGCGAGACCGACAGCGGCGAGCTCCATCCCCATTCCCTGCCCTGCTCGGCGAGCAGGAGCAGCGGCACCAGCCCGGCGACCAGCGCGAGCGCGCCGGGCCAGTCGATCTGGTGCTCGCGGCGGGTGTGCGGGAGATGCAGGCTGCGCATGACGAGCACGAGCGCGACGGCGCCGACCGGGACGTTGATGAGGAAGACCCAGCGCCAGCCGGTGATGCCGAGCACCGTCTCCTGGCCGGCCAGGAAGCCACCGACGACGGGGCCCAGGACGCTCGAGGTTCCGAAGACGGCAAGGAAGTAGCCCTGGTACTTGGCGCGCTCTCGGGGCGGCACGATGTCGCCGATGATCGTCAGCGCCAGCGAGAAGAGGCCGCCGGCGCCGAGGCCCTGCACCGCGCGGAACGCGGCGAGCTGCCACATCTCCTGCGAGAACCCGCACAGCAGCGAGCCGACGACGAAGATCGAGATCGCCGCGATGAAGAACGGCCGGCGGCCGTAGAGGTCGGACAGCTTGCCGTAGAGCGGCGTGCTGATGGTGGCGGTGATCAGGTACGCCGTGGTCGCCCACGCCTGCACCGACAGGCCGTTCAGGTCGTCGGCGATGGTGCGGATCGAGGTCGCGACGATGGTCTGGTCCAGCGCCGCGAGGAACATGCCGGCCATCAGCCCGGTCAGGATCGAGAGGATCTGCCGGTGGGTCAGCGGCTGCGAGTGGTCGGGGACGGTGGTCGAGCTCATGAGGCGGAGTGCTCCAGGGTCTGGGTCTGCGGGTCGGCTGCGGCCGGAGCCATCTCGTCCAGCAGGGTGGGGCGGGCAGCCAGGAGGTCGTCGTTGAAGCGGTCGAGCAGGGCGGTGAGCGCGGACAGGTCGTCGACCGACCAGTCGGACAGCACCCGGTCGAACATCCGGTGCCGCCGGGCGACGCGAACGGCGTGCTGCTCGCGACCACGCTCGGTGGCGACCAGCAGGCTGGCCCGGCCGTCGTCCGGGTCGGGGACACGCTCGACCAGCCCGGCCTTGACCAGCTCGGCGACCTGCCGGCTGACCGTGGAAGGGTCGACGCAGGCGGTCTCGGCGAGGGCGGAGGCCCGGCGCGGGCCTTCCTTGACCAGGTGGAAGAGCAGCGCGTACGCCGCCAGCTCGATGCCGGGGCTGTCCCCGGCGGCGTGCCGGGCAGCGACCTGCGCCTTGAGGACCGCATTGGCCTTGTTCAGCCGGATGACCTGCTCGCCCAGGGCCTCGACGGCTGCCTTTCGGGTCGGCTCGCCCATCGGTCTCTCCCGCCATCTAGGTGCTTGCACCAACTAACTAGATGGAGGCTACAACCATTTCCGTGCGGATGCCAACTATCCACGTCGCCCGAGTGGTGGAGGTTGGGCATGGCGCACGCGTTTCTGCCCCCATCTCCACCACTCGCCGGCGGTCAGGCGCCCAGGGGCCGCAGCCCGAGGCGCGCCATCAGCGCTATCGCGTCGACCGGCGCCCGGACCTTCGCGTCGTTGTCGAAGTAGACGACGACGTCGTGACCGGCCTCGGCCCAGCCGCTCACCCGGGCGGCCCAGAGGTCCAGCGCCTCGTCGTCGTACCCGCTGACGTAGAGCTCCTCGTCGCCGTGCAGCCGGACGTACGCCAGCGACGACGTCGGCTCGAGGAACACCGGCCACTTCCCCGCCGTGTCGGCCGTCACGACGGCGACGTCGCGCGACCGCAGCAGGTCGAGGAAGGCCTCGGTCTCGAACGTGTGGTGCCGCACCTCCATCGCGTGCCGCAGCGGGCGGTCGGCGTCGGTGGTCACCAACGCCCGGCCCGCCATCCGCTCGTCGTGGCCGGCGGCCGTCGCGGCCGCCGCAGCTGTCGTCCTCGGCAGCAGGTCGAGGAAGTCGCCGATCCGGCCCGCGTCGAAGCCGAGGTTGGGCGGCAGCTGCCACAGCATCGGGCCAAGCTTGTCGCCCAGGGCGAGCATCCCGGACGCGAAGAAGTTGGCCAGCGGCACGGCGACGTCGTTGAGCTTCTTCATGTGGGTGATGAACCGGCCGCCCTTGACCGAGAACAGGAAGCCGTCCGGGGTCTCGGCCCGCCAGGTCTGCCACGACTCCGGCTTCTGCAGCGCGTAGAACGACCCGTTGACCTCGATCGAGGTGAGTCGTTGCGCGGCGTACTCCAGCTCGCGGCGCTGCGGCAGCCCCTTCGGGTAGAAGACGCCGCGCCACGGCGGGTAGGTCCATCCGGAGATGCCCACTCGCACGCTGCCGCCCGGCACGCGTGGAGTCTACGGTCGGGGGATGGTGCAGCCCCTGCAGCCGCGTGCCTCGATCGACGTCGCCCGTGAGCTGCGCGCAGCCGGACTGTCATGGGTGCCGGCGCGGGGAGACCACTTCGTCGTGCCCGACCGCAACATGGACGACGACGTCTTCGTGCTCAGCGACATGACGATCGAGGTGCACGACTTCGCCAGCGGGCCGGTCATCGGCTTCAACGGCACCACCGAGTGGGCGCTGGACAGCCTCGACCAGCACGCCGCGCTGTGGCTGCCGACCGAGGGGCAGCTGCGCATCCTGCTCGGTGCCACCCTGCGGCGACTGGAGCGCACCGAGGCGGCGTACGTCGTCACGGTGGTCGTGGACGCTGCGGACAGCGAGGGCACGGCCGAGGCACCGACGGCACCGGACGCGTACGCCCGCGCGCTGCTCGACCTGGTGCCCGAGCGCCTCCTGCTCGCCGCCGACGGCGCGCGGTGAGCGACGCCGCCGACGAGGACCTGCGGCTCGAGGTGTACGGCGCACTCGCTGCCACGGGGACGGTGCCCAGCGACGAGGAGCTCGCCCTGCGCGTCGGCACCGACACGACCGGGGTGCGCGAGGGGCTGCGGCGGCTGGCGAGGCAGCGCCACGTCGTCATCGGCACCGACGACCGCCTGGTGCTGGCGCACCCGTTCGCGACCGAGTCCTTCGGCTTCTCGGTGATGGGCGAGCACACCCTGTGGTGGGGCGGCTGCGCGTGGGACTCGTTCGCGATCCCGCACCTGGTCGACGCCGAGCCGTCGGTGCTCGTCGCCACCCGCTGCCCAGCCTGCGACGCCCCGCTGTCCTGGGTCGTCGACCGGGTCGGGCCGCCGGCCGGCAAGGAGGTCGCCCACTTCCTCGTCCCGATGGCGCAGGTGTGGGACGACGTCGTGCGCGCGTGCGGCAACCAGAGGCTGTTCTGCTCAGCGGACTGCGTCGACCGCTGGCTCGCGAGCATCGGGCAGGACCGCGGCCACGTCATGGACCTCACGACGCTGTGGCGGCTCGCGCGGGGCTGGTACGCCGGGCGGCTGGACCGCGGCTACGCCCGTCGCGAGCCGGTCGAGGCGGCGGAGTACTTCCGATCGGTCGGCCTCAGCGGCCCGTTCTGGGGCGGCTGACCCGGTACGTGAGGTGGGTGACCCCGGGCGCCTCGACCGCGCGGACCTGCTCCAGCCGCACGCCCGGGCCGACTCCCTCGAAGAGCCGGGAGCCCCCGCCGAGCAGGATCGGGACGACGTGGAGCTCGAGCTCGTCGACCAGCCCCGCGGCCAGGTACTGGTTGATCACGTCGGCGCCGCCGCTGAGGAGCACGTCCTTGCCGTCGGCCGCCTCCCGCGCCTGGTCCAGCGCGGACTGGATGCCGTCGGTCACGAAGGTGTACGTGGTGTCCGACAGCGTCAGCGGCGCACGATCGTGGTGGGTGACGACGAACACCGGGTGGTGGAACGGCGGGTCCTCACCCCACCAGCCGGGCCACGGGTCGTCACCCCACGGCCCACCACCGGCCGGGCCGAACATGCCGCGGCCCATGATCTCGGCACCGAGGCCGGCCATCTTCTCCTGCATGACCGGCGTGCTGGCGTTGACCTCGCCGCCGTCCTCGCCGTGGCCCTGGCGCCAGGCCTCGAGGGCGACGACCCAGTCGTGCAGGCTCTCACCTCCGACGCCGAGCGGCTCCTGCTCGCTCTGGCCGGGCCCGGCGACGAAGCCGTCGAGCGAGGTGGAGATGTGGACTCTGAGCTTGGTCATGGCAGCAAAGACCTCACATCTGCGGTCGACTCATCGGTCTCAGCACGGTGTGCAGCCCCTCGTGACCGTGAGGCGGAGCAGCCCTCCGGAGGCCGCATCCTCCTCACGATCATGACAGTGTCCAGACGGGTCGGCAGCCGCCGATCCGATGCGAGCAGCGGCACCTGAGCGGGGCCGTGCTGGTGGTGCGCCAGCACTCCAACCGAGATCGTCCCCTGACACCACAATGCGAGGGCGGCTCGGCACCCTGGCCTGCACGCCGCGCTCGAATACTTCTGGTACGCGTGCCGTTGACAGGGACACTGTGGGGCGGGAGAACGACCTTCGAGCGAGCGACGACCAGGACATGAGCCGCTCCGGAAAGCCGGCCACGGCGTGGCATCCGGGCACTGGAGACGCAGGTCAGTCGGTGAGATGCGACTCGTGCTGGTCGAGGCCGGCCAGCGCGGCGGCGGTCACGTCGTCCATCGGCTGCGACCCGTCGACCGTGATCAGCAGCTCCCGGTCGGCGTAGTAGGCGATCATCGGCTCGGTCTTGGCGTGGTAGACCTCGAGCCGGTGCTCGATGACCGCCTGGGTGTCGTCCGACCCCCGGCCGCGGGACAGCAGCCGCTGCACCAGGTCGTCCATGGGCACGGCGAGGTGGATGGCCACCTGCACGGCGACGCCCAGCTCGCGCGCGGTGTCGTACGCGATCTTCGCCTGGTCGACGGTGCGCGGGAACCCGTCGAGCACGTAACCCCCGGCCTCGCTCGCCGCGAGGATCGGCTTGCGCAGCATGTCGAGCACGATCTGGTCCGGCACCAGGTCGCCTTGCGAGACGTACTCCTGGACCTGCCGGCCGATCGCGGTGCCGTCCTTGACGTGCTGGCGCAGCAGGTCGCCGCTGGAGATGTGCGTGATCCCCAGCCGCTCGGCGATGCGGACCGCCTGGGTCCCCTTGCCGGAGCCAGGGGCACCGATGAGCAGGAGTCGCATGGCGGGCATCCTGCCCTGTCCGGCGTTCAGGCCGCACACGAGTCCACCCCTAGGGTGGGCGGTGTGAGCCTCGCCCGGATGTGGGACGACCTGCGTCCGGTGGGCCGGCACGACGCCACCGGTGGCTACCGCCGGTTCGCCTGGTCCAGCGTCGACCACACCCTGCGGGAATGGTTCGCCGGAGAGGCCGCCGCCCGGGGGTTGGACCTCACCGTCGACCGCAACGGCAACCAGTGGGCCTGGTGGGGCGACCCCGACCGGCCTCACGGTGGCGGCCGCGCGGTCGTGACCGGCAGCCACCTGGACTCGGTGCCCGACGGCGGCGCGTTCGACGGGCCGCTGGGCGTGGTCAGCGCCTTCGCCGCCGTCGACCGGCTGCGCGCCGACGGCCACGAGCCGGCCCGCCCGCTCGCGGTCGTGGGCTTCACCGACGAGGAGGGTGCCCGCTTCGGCGTCCCGTGCGTCGGCTCCCGCCTGCTGACCGGCGTCCTCGACCCGGACCGGGCGCGGGACCTGCGCGACGCCGACGCCACGACGCTGGCGGACGCGATGCGGTCGGCCGGCCACGACCCGGCGCACCTCGGCCGCGACGACGACACGCTGGCGCGGATCGGCAGCTACGTGGAGCTGCACGTCGAGCAGGGCCGCGCCCTGGTCGACGTGCCGGCCCCCTTAGGTGTCGGGCACGGCATCTGGCCGCACGGGCGGTGGCGCCTGGACCTGGCCGGCGAGGCCAACCACGCGGGCACCACCCGGCTGGCCGACCGCGACGACCCGACTCTGCGCCTCGCGTCGGCGGTGCTCGCCGCCCGTGCCGTCGCCGAGCAGCACGGCGCGGTCGCCACGATCGGCAAGGTCGAGGTGACCCCCAACGGCACCAACGCCGTGCCGTCGCAGGTGCGGGCCTGGCTGGACGCGCGCGCCGTCGACGAGGCGTCCGTACGTGCCGTGGTCGCTGCGGTCGGTACTGCCGCGGCGGCCGACCCGGCCGAGGAGTCCTGGTCGCCCGAGGTCGTCTTCGACGAGCCGCTGCGCGACCAGGTGGCCGCACTGCTCGGCGGCGCCCCGGTGCTGCCGACCGCGGCCGGCCACGACGCCGGCGTCCTCGCGGCGGCCGGCGTGCCGACGGTGATGCTCTTCGTCCGCAACCCCACCGGGGTCAGCCACTCCCCCGCCGAGCACGCCGAGCGCGACGACTGCCTGGCCGGCGTCGACGCGCTGGCCACCGTGCTCGCCGAGCTCACCGGTGACAAGCAGCGGTGACCACCTGGTCCTGCGAGCTCGCGCTCCTGCCGGACGGCCGGGTCGCACGGGACGTCCGGGTCGAGGAGTCCGGCGGGCGCATCACCGCCGTCGCCGAGGACACCGGCCCCCCGGACGCCGAGCGGCTGCGCGGCCTGATCGTGCCGGGGCTGGCGAACTCGCACTCGCACGCGTTCCACCGCGCCCTGCGCGGTCGCACCCAGCGGGCCGACGGTCCGGGTCGACCAGGGTCGTTCTGGACCTGGCGCGAGCAGATGTACGCCGTCGCCGGCCGGCTGGACCCGGACTCCTACCGCCGGCTGGCCACCGCGGTGTTCGCCGAGATGGCCCTGGCAGGGGTGACCTGCGTGGGCGAGTTCCACTACCTGCACCACGGGCCGGACGGCCGCCCCTACGCCGAGCCCAACGCGACCGGCCTGGCGCTGGTCGCGGCGGCCCGCGCGGCCGGGCTGCGGATCGCGCTGCTCGACACCCTCTACCTGACCGGCGGGGTCGGCCGGCCGCTCGAGGGCGTGCAGCGGCGGTTCGGCGACGGCGATGCGGACCGCTGGGCGCAGCGGGTCGAGCAGCTGCGCGGCACGGTCGGTCCCGCCTCCGACGTCGTGGTCGGTGTCGCCGCGCACTCCGTGCGCGGCGTGCCGGCCGACCAGCTGCCCGCGGTCACCGCAGCCGCACGGGGAGGGCCGCTGCACGTGCACGTGTCCGAGCAGCCGGCGGAGAACGAGCAGTGCCTGGCGACGTACGGCGTCACGCCGACCCGGCTGCTGCACGACGCCGGGCTGCTCGGCCCCGGGACGACCGCCGTGCACGCCACCCACCTGACCGACGACGACGTCCGGCTCCTCGGGTCGTCGAGGACGTACGCCTGCTTCTGCCCCACCACCGAGCGGGACCTCGCCGACGGCATCGGCCCGGCCGGCGCACTGCGCGACGCCGGCAGCCCGCTCACGCTCGGGTCGGACAGCCACGCGGTCGTCGACCTGCTCGAGGAGGCCCGCGCCGTCGAGATGCACCAGCGGCTGTCGAGCGGAGTCCGCGGCAGCTGGTCGGCAGCCGACCTCCTCGCCGCGGCCACCGCCGCCGGCCACGCGTCGCTCGGCTTCCCGGACGCCGGCCGGATCGAGGTGGGCGCACGGGCCGACCTGGTCGCCGTGCGGCTGGACTCGGTGCGTACCGCGGGCGGGACGGCGGCGGCCGCGCTGGAGCGCGTGGTGTTCGCGGGAACCGCGTCCGACGTGACCGACGTGGTCGGGTCGGGGCAGCGGGTCGTCCAAGAAGGGCGGCACGTGCTCGGTGACGTCGGCCGTCTGCTCGCCGACGCGGTCGACGCGGTGCTCGACTGACCGGTGCACGGCTGACCGGTGATCGCCTGACTGGTGCTCGACTGAGTGCTCAGTGGTGGCGGAAGCCGCCCAGGAAGCGGCGGAAGAGGCCGCCCTCGGGCGGCAGCGGCTCCGCCGGCGGCGGTGGCTCGGCGCGACGGCGGGCGACCGGCTGCTCGTAGTCGGTGTGCACGATCGCTTCGACGACCTGCGACTCGTCGAAGTGCTCGGAGCCCTCGATCACCGGGACGAAGCCCACCAGCATGCCGTCGCGCATGACCTGGGCCTCGAGGCCGGCAGTGCCGTCGCTGTCCCAGACCGCGTTGCGCCCGCCGTCGAGGCGGACCCGGACGCCGAACTGGTAGACGCCGGCCTTCTCGAGATGGGCGTCGACCCCGCTCTCGCGCAGCCGGTCGACGACGCGGCGCGCCCTGTTCTCCTCCATCGGGCCAACCGTAGTGGCGGGACGCGCGCCACGACGGCCTGTCAGTGCCATGGGGCAGAATCGCTGCTGTCGGCGGGGCACCGCTCGACACGGCGGGTCGATGCGGCAGGAGGTCGGGATGAGCCGGCGCGGCTGGGTGCTCTTCGTGGCGATGGGCGTCATCTGGGGCGTTCCGTACCTCCTCATCAAGGTCGCGGTCGACGAGATCTCCCCGTCGCTCCTGGTGCTCGGCCGGACCGCGCTGGCCGCCGCGCTGCTGCTGCCGATCGCGGCGGCGCGCGGCCACCTGCGCGGTCTCTGGCCGGCGTGGCTGCCGCTGCTGGCCTTCGCCCTGATCGAGATCGCCGGCCCGTGGCTGCTGCTCGGGGTCGCCGAGCAGCAGCTGTCCAGCTCGCTCACCGGGCTGCTGCTCGCCGCCGTGCCCCTCGTCGCGGCCGTGCTGGCCTGGTCTGGGGCCGTCCCCAACCGATCGGACGAGAAGCCTGACCTGCGGCGCGTCATCGGCCTGCTGGTCGGGCTTGCCGGGGTGGCCGCGCTGGTCGGCTTCGAGGTCGGGTCGGGCGACCTGGGAGCGGTCGTCGCGGTCGGCGGCGTCGCGGCCTGCTACGCGGTCGGCCCGGTGATCCTCGCCCGCTGGCTCTCGCACCTGCCCGGCCTCGGCGTCATCAGCGTCTCGCTGCTCGTCACCGCGCTGATCTACCTGCCGCTCGGCGTCGCCACGGCGCCCTCCAGATGGCCGTCCGCCAAGGTGGTCTGGTCGGTCGTCGCGCTCGCGGTGGTCTGCACCGCGGTCGCGTTCGTGGTCTTCTTCGAGCTGATCGCCGAGGTGGGTCCGAGCCGGGCCACCGTCATCACCTACCTCAACCCCGCGGTCGCGCTGGTCCTGGGCGTGCTGGTCCTGGACGAGGCGTTCACGGTCGCCACGGCGGTCGGCTTCGCCCTCATCCTCCTCGGGTCGGTCCTTGCCACCCAGCGCTCGACAGCGCCGGTCGAGCCGGCTGCGGAGGGGGACCAGGTGGCGGGCGGCGAGCGGGTCCCGGCCGCGCGCTGGTCGGCCGTCGACAGCGAGTGCGAGCAGGTGGCCTCGCCGGTCGCCGAGCCGTGACCCCCGTGCCGCCGCCGTGATGTCGGCCGGACCGGTCCTGCCGTACGTCGACGAGCACGCGGTGGAGGTCCGCGCGACGCGGGACCGGGTGTGGCGTGCGCTCGACGACTACGTGCACACCTCGGTCGGCCTGTCCGACCGCCATCCCCTGGGCCTGGTGCTCGGCACCCGGCCGCGATCCGGCTTCGCCGTCGCTGCGACCGAGCGGGGCGAGCAGGTCGTGCTGGAGGGCCGGCACCGGTTCTCGGTCTACCGGCTGGTCATCGACGTGGCCGACGGCTCGCGGCCGGGCACGACGATGCTGCGGGGCACCACCCTCGCGGCCTTCCCCGGCCCGCACGGCCGGATCTACCGGCTGCTCGTCATCAGCTCCGGCGTCCACATCGTCGCGACAACCCGGATGCTGCGGGCGATCGGGCGCCGGGCGGAGGCGGCCGGCCGGAACGGCTAGAGGACCGCCTCGACCGCGGCCCGGGCGCCGGCGAACAGCTCGGCGGCGTGGTCGGCGTCGCGGCCGACCGCGGTGAGGCCGAAGCGGCCGTCCACGGCCAGGCAGGAGAGCATGTGCAGCACCACGCCGGTGCCGGTCTCGTGGTCGAGGTGCAGGCCACGGTCGCCCACCGCCCGCAGGACGGTGGCGGGTGGCAGGCCCAGCCAGCCCGGGTTCACCAGGTTGTCGGTGCCCCGGTAGGCGCGGGCCGACCCGTCCGCGGCCGCGACCCATCGTCCGGCCTCGACGTCGTACCGCCCGGGGACGTGGCTGCGCAGCACCGTGAACGGGTGCGTGGTGCCGCCCTTGCGCAGGTTGACCACAGGCGCGCGCAGGGCGTGGCGCCCGTCCGCGTCTCGCGCCACCGCGAAGTCGACGCCCATCCGGCCGACGGCGCCGCGGCGGGCCAGCGCGGCGCCGACGGCTGCGGCGTGCCGGCCGAGCTCGGCCGCATAGGCCGGCTCCGCGGGGAAGCGGCAGCCCATGTAGACCTGGTTGCCGGCGCCGCCGAGCTCCTGCTCGTGGGTGGCCAGCACCACGACCCGACCGTCCGGGAGCACGTCGACCTGCGCGCTCGGGCTGGAGAACGCGACCCCCTCGACCCGCTCCTCGACCACGCCGCCGGCGCGCAGGTCGCGCAGGTACCACGCCGGCAGCGACTCGACGTCGCCTCGGACGTCGCCCCGCAGGTCGATGACTGCGTTGCCGTCGCCGGCCCCGCTGTCGTCGTGCTTCACGACCACCGCGGTGGCCGACGGCCGGCGCCGGTGGACGTCGTGGGCGGCCGGACCACGTCGTCGACGGTGCGCACGTCCTCGTGGCCGTAGGGCAGCGGCACCCCGGCCTCGCGGAAGACCCGGCGGCCGCTGCTCTTGTGCGCGACCGGCAGCACGTCGGGATGTGCGCCGTTGACCGGTGCCTGCAGCGCGACCGCAACGGCGACCTCGTGGTCGGTCACGTTCCACGGCTCGATGTAGCGGGGCCGGTCGCCGATCAGCCGCCGCACCTGCTCGAGCTCCGTCGGGTGGTCCAGCAGCTTGTCGGCCACCGACCGGGGCGAGTCGTCCGGCACCGTGACCAGGTGGAAGCGGCGCCGGGCGCTCTCGCGCCGATGCGGCGGCAGCAGCGAGAAGTAGTAGTCCAGGACCTCGGCACCCGGCTCCTGCGACCCGACGAAGACCATGTCGCAGGACTCGACCCGCCCGAGGACGCCGATGGCCACCAGGTAGCGGTGCTCCAGGGCGGGGATCCGGTCCCCGTAGTGCGCGAGCAGTGACTCGCCGAAGCTGAACGACGGGAGCACGACCAGCACGTGCTCGGTGGTCGCCCCCGGGGTGTTCAGGGGCAGCGTGGCGCCCAGCCCCGCCTGCAGCTCGTCGAAGGTGCGCACGCGGCTCCGGGGTCGTCCCCCCGTCAGCCGGACTTGCGGCGGAACTGGCGCTGCGTCTTGTCGTTGTGCGCCGGCCCCACGCCGTGCCCGCCCTTGTGGTCCTCGCCGTGCCCCGACTTCGACCGCGCCTGCTTGGCCTCGAGGGCCTCGCGCATCTTCTTCTGCACGTCGCTCTCGCCCTTGGGCGCCTTGCCGCCGCTCATGGCCGCACCACCTTCCGTCCGTCCCGGCCATCCTTGCGCACGGCGACGGTCACCGGGCCAGGTACCTGGTGATCCCGGCGGCCAGGCCGCGGGCGTAGCGGTCTCGGCAGCCCGCCGACGTCATGCACCGGGCGTCGCCGGCGTTGCGCATGTTGCCCAGCTCGACCATGACGGTCGGGACGTCGGCCATGTTCAACGTCCCCAGGTCGCGCCGCACGTCGAGACCGTCGCCGCCGTACGCCGTCGAGGAGCCGAAGCCGGCGCCGGTGAGCCCGCCCCGGACGGCCAGGGCCAGCCGACGCGACGGGGCCGCGATGTCGTCGGTGTAGCCGTCGCGGACACCCGGGCGGATGACGAAGAACCCGTGCGTCCCCGCGGCCGCCCCGTCACCGTGCACCGACACCTCGACGTCGGCCGCGACCCGGGCGCCGAACCGGCCGCGGGCGCCTACGCACGGCCCCCAGTCGTCGTAGCTGTTCGTCGTCCGGGTCAGCCGGACCGTCGCGCCGAGCGCCTCGAGCCGCGCCTGCAGCCGCCGGGTCACCCGCCAGGCGAAGGTCGCCTCGGGGTAGCCGCCGTCGGTCGCGGTCCCGGTGGTGTTGCACGGCTTCCAGAGCCCCACCCACACCAGGCGGCCGGTCTGCGCCGGGTGCCGGCCGTTGCCCAGCTGGTGGCCCGGGTCGAGCGCGACCACCCGGCCGGCCAGCGGCAGGTCCGTGACCGGAGCGGCAGCCGCCGGCGGCCCGACCGCGACCAGCGCGACCAGCGGGACGAGTAGGACGGGCAGGACGGGCAGGACCGGCAGGACGGGCAGGAGGCGGCGCACCTGACCACTCTGCCCGGTGCCGCGCGTTGTCAGACTCCTGCGCCATGATCGCGGCGTGGCTGCACCGAAGCGCACGACCCGGGTCGCGATCGAGGTGGGCCGGTCGGCCAAGGTCTTCGCGAGCTCGCTGGACTGGCCCGGCTGGTCGCGCGGCGTGGCGAAGCAGGCCGGCGAGGAGGCGGCGCTCGAGGCGCTCGACGCCTACCGCGAGCGCTATGCCGTGGTGGCCGAAGCCGGCGACGTGCCCTTCCGGCCGCCGCGGACGTTCGAGGTCGTCGAGACCGCCGAGGGGGACGCCTCGACCGACTTCGGCGTGGCCAGCGTCGGCTTCGCCGCCGACGAGGAGCGGTGGACCGCGGCCGAGGCGCGCCGGCAGGTCGGCCTGCTGCGCGGGGCGTGGAGCGAGCTGGACCGGGTGGCCGCTGCCTCGTCGGCGACCCTGCGCAAGGGCCCGCGCGGCGGCGGCCGGGACCGCGACGAGGTCGTCCGGCACGTCGTCGAGGCCGAGCGCGGCTACGCCCGCAAGCTCGGGGTGCGCCACCCGCCCTTCGACCCGTTCGACCTCGGGCCGCGCGAAGCCCTGCGCGACGAGGTCGCCGAGGTGCTGCTCGCCGCCCGTGACATGACCCCGCCGGTCGACCGGGGGTGGACGCCGCGCTACGCGGTGCGCCGCTTCGCCTGGCACGTCCTCGACCACGTGTGGGAGATCGAGGACAAGCAGGAGTGACCCGGCCGGCCGGGCATATCCGGCTGCGCGGCACCCACACCGGCTGACACCCTTGTCGCTCGTGCCCGACAGTCCGACGCTGCGCCAGCGACTGGCCCGGCTGCGGGTCGACGTCACACCGCTGCGCACGTCGCGAGACTTCCGGCGGCTCTTCGCCGCGGGCACCGTGTTCTACGTCGGCGCGATGGTCAGCTACGTCGCCCTGCCGTACCAGATCTACCAGCTGACCGGGTCGAACTTCGCCGTCGGGGCGATGGCCCTGGTCGAGCTGGTGCCGCTGGTCGTGTTCGGGTTGTACGGCGGCGCGCTGGCCGACCACGTCGACCGGCGCCGGATGCTCGTGCTCTGCGGCATCGCCCAGGTGGTCCTGACCGCCGGGCTGCTGGGCAACGCACTGCTCGACGACCCCAGCGTGTGGGCGATCTACGGCATCGGCTTCCTGCTGACGATCGCGCAGTCGCTGCAGCGACCGAGCCGCGAGGCCCTGCTCCCCCGCGTGGTCCGGCACGACGAGATGGCCGCCGCGACCGCGGTGGCCTCGCTCGGCATGCAGGTCGGCACCCTGCTCGGGCCGGCCCTCGGCGGCGTGCTGGTGGCGACGGCGGGGGTCTCCTGGGCGTACGCCGTCGACGTAGCCGGCCTGGTGGCGGCCACGCTGCTCTTCGCGTCGATGCGGCGCTACCCGCCGACCGAGCAGTCCACGCCGCCGAGCCTCGAGTCCATCGCCGGCGGCATCCGCTACGCCGTTGGCCGTCGCGACCTGCTGGGCACCTACGTCATCGACATGGTCGCCATGTTCATGGCGATGCCGATCGTGCTGTTCCCGGCGTTCGCCGAGGAGGTGCTCGACCGGCCCGGTTTCCTCGGGCTGCTCTACACCGCGGAGAGCGTCGGCACCCTGCTGGCGACCCTCACCAGCGGTTGGACGACGCGGTTCCACCACCACGGGCGGGCCGTCGTCGTCGCGTCGATGTGCTGGGGCGCCTCGATGGTGCTGGTCGGTCTCTCGCCGAGCGTGTGGTTCGCCCTGGTGTTCCTCGCGCTGGCCGGGGCCGCCGACATGATCAGCGGCATCTTCCGGGCGACCATCTGGAACCAGACCATCCCCGACCATTTGCGCGGCCGGCTGGCCGGCATCGAGATGCTCTCCTACTCCCTCGGGCCCATGGGTGGCTCAGCCAGGGCCGGCCTGGTCGCCGACCTCACGTCGGTCCGCGCGTCGATCGTCAGCGGCGGTGTCCTCTGCGTGGCCGGCGTCGCGGCCACCGCGGCAGCCCTGCCGAGCTTCTGGCGCTACGACGCACGCACCGACGAGCACGCGACCCGCGAGCGCGCCATCCGCGAGCGCCGAGCCGCCGAGGAGGCCGAGGCCGGGGTGGCCGCCGAGCTGGCGGAGCCGCTGGACACCACCGACGCGGGCCACTTCCCCCGCTGAGCCTTCGCTGAGCCTCCCAACGGGTCAGCTGTCGCTGGACCGCGCCCACAGGTTGATGCCGGTGTCGACGGCGTGCTGCTCGATCGTGGCCAGCTCGTCGTCGGTGAAGTCCAACCGGTCCAGCGCGTCCAGGGTGTCGTCGAGCTGCGCGACGCTGCTCGCGCCGACCAGCGCGGAGGTGACCCGCGGGTCCCGCAGCACCCAGGCGATCGCCATCTGGGCCAGCGACTGGCCCCGGTCCCGCGCGATGTCGTTGAGCGCCCGCACGTGGGTCAGGCTGGCCTCGCTGAGCAGCTCCGGGTCCAGGGACTTGCCCTGGGCGGCCCGCGAGCCCTCCGGCACCCCGTCCAGGTAGCGGTCGGTCAGCATCCCCTGCGCCAGCGGCGAGAAGGCGATGCAGCCGATCCCCTCGTCGCCGAGCACGTCGAGCAGCGACGGCTCGCCGTCCTCGACCCAGCGGTTGAGCATGGAGTACGACGGCTGGTGGATCAGCAGCGGCGTACCCAGGTCTCGCAGGATCACGGCCGCCTCCCGGGTGCGCTCCGGGGAGTACGACGAGATGCCGGCATAGACCGCCTTGCCCTGGCGCACCGCCGTGTCGAGGGCGCCCATCGTCTCCTCCAGCGGGGTGTCCGGGTCGACCCGGTGGCTGTAGAAGATGTCGACGTGGTCCAGCCCCATCCGGGACAGGGACTGGTCCAGCGACGCGAGGAGGGACTTGCGCGACCCCCACTCGCCGTAAGGGCCGGGCCACATGTCGTAGCCCGCCTTGGTCGAGATGACCAGCTCGTCCCGGTACGGCCGGAAGTCGTCCCGGAGGTGCCGACCGAAGTTGGTCTCGGCGCTGCCGTAGGGCGGGCCGTAGTTGTTGGCCAGGTCGATGTGCGTGACCCCGCGGTCGAACGCCCGGCGCAGGATCGCCCGCTGGGTGTCGAAGGGCTTGTCGTCGCCGAAGTTGTGCCAGAGCCCGAGCGAGATCGCCGGCAGGAGCAGCCCGCTGCGGCCGGTGCGGCGGTAGGTGGCCGAGTCGTAGCGGTCGGGCGCGGGCGCGTAGGGGGGCGGTGTGGTCACGGCGGCAGTCTGGCACTGCGCCGATACCGGTCTACGGGTGACGCTGCATCTCGGCCCGCGGCCTGACATGATGGACGGCCCGCTTTTCCCCGAGGGAGTGCGCGTTGGTCGATCCGGAGCACCCGCCCGCTGAGGCGTCGGTCGACGACGCGCGCACGGAGCGGGACGAGGTCGCGCGGGAGCAGGAGCGGGTCGACGAGATGTACGCCCGGCTCGACCACCTGCGCGCGCGCACCGCACGCGACCTGGCCGAGATCCGCCGGGCCGGCCCGAGCGGCACCCACCAGAACCGCTCCGAGCGCGACTCCTTCGCCACCATGCACGAGCACCGGCTGGCCCAGCTCGAGGCGGTCGAGGACCGGCTCGCGTTCGGCCGGCTGGACCTTCAGGGCGGCACCCGGCGCTACATCGGCCGGCTGGGGCTCTCCGACGAGGAGCAGACCCAGCTCCTGGTCGACTGGCGGGCGCCGGCCGCCCGCAGCTTCTACCAGGCCACGGCCGCCTCCCCGCAGGACGTCGTCCGGCGCCGGCACCTCTCGACCCGCGGCCGGCGGGTGGTCGGGGTCGAGGACGACGTGCTCGATCTGGCCGCGATGGCCGACGAGGACCGGGCCGGGCTGGCGGGCGAAGGAGCACTGCTCGCGGCGGTCGGAGCGCACCGTACCGGCCGGATGGGCGACATCGTCGCGACGATCCAGGCCGAGCAGGACCGGGTGATCCGCAGCGACCTGGGGGGCGCGCTGGTCGTGCAGGGCGGGCCGGGCACGGGCAAGACCGCCGTGGCGCTGCACCGCGCGGCGTACCTGCTCTACACCCACCGCGACCGCCTCGCGCGCAGCGGCGTGCTGCTGGTCGGGCCGAACCCGCTGTTCCTGCGCTACATCGAGCAGGTCCTGCCGTCGCTGGGCGAGACCGGCGTCGTCATGTCGACGGCGGCCGACCTCTACCCGGGCGTGACCGGCGTGGACGAGCCGCGCGCGGAGGTCGCGCGGGTCAAGGGCGACCGGCGGATGGCCCGGGTGCTGTCCCGGGCGGTACGCGATCGGCAGCGGCTGCCGGACGGGCCGCGCAAGCTGGTCGTGGAGGGCGCGACCGTCGAGCTGACCGTCGAGGCGGTGGCGGCGGCCCGGGGCCGGGCCCGGCGCACCCGCAAGCCGCACAACTCGGCCCGCGAGGGCTTCCTGCGCGACCTGCTGGACCACCTCGCCCGCGAGCTGGCCAAGGCCCTGGGCGTCGAGGCCGACGCCGACCACCGCGAGGACCTGCTGGCCGACCTCAGGGACAGTGCGGACGTCCGGCGCGAGCTCAACCTGGCCTGGATGCCGCTGTCGCCGACCCAGGTGCTGGCCGACCTGTGGGCCGACCCGCGGCGGCTCGAGTCCGCCGGTCGCGAGCTGACGGTCGCCGAGCGCTCGGTGCTGGCCCGCGACCGCAGCCAGCCGTGGACGGTCGCGGACGTCCCGCTGCTCGACGAGCTGGCCGAGCTGCTCGGCGACGTCACCTTTACCGACCGCGCAGCCGAGGCGGCGGCCCGGGCCGAGCGCGCGGAGGCGATCGCCAACGCGCAGCAGGCGCTGGCCAACATGGACACCCTGATCCGGCCCACGGCCGAGCAGGTGGCCGAGCGGTTCGCCGACACCGGCCCCTGGCTCACGGTGGCCGAGCGGGCCGAGAGCGACCGCACCTGGGCCTACGGCCACCTGGTCGTCGACGAGGCACAGGAGCTCTCCCCGATGGCCTGGCGGGTGCTGATGCGCCGCTGCCCGTCCCGCTCGATGACTCTGGTCGGCGACGTCGCCCAGGTCGGGTCGGCGGCCGGCGCCTCGTCGTGGTCCGAGGTCCTCGACCCCTGGGTCCCCGGCCGCTGGCGGACCGAGGAGCTGACGGTCAACTACCGCACCCCGTCCCAGGTCATGGACCTGGCCGCACGGACGCTCGGCGCGGCCGGGGTGTCGGCGCCCACGCCGGAGTCGGTCCGCGAGGGCGACCGGGCGCCGTCCGCCCACCGGGTCGCGCCGGGCGAGCTGGCGGCAGGGGTGCTCGCGGTGCTGCGCGGCGAGCTCGAGCGGCTGGGGCCGGGTCGGCTGGCCGTCGTCACGCCGGCCGGCCGGGCCGAAGCGCTGCAGGCCGGGCTGACCGCCGCGCTGCCCGCCGGGACGGTCGGCGCGGGCCGGGCCACCCTGGACAGCCCGGTCTCGGTGCTGCCGGTGGCGGCCGCCAAGGGGCTGGAGTTCGACGTCGTGGTCGTGGTGGAGCCGGCTGAGATCCTGGCCGGGTCGGCCCGCGGCGCCAACGACCTCTACGTGGCCCTCACCCGCCCGACCCAGCACCTGGCCGTGGTGCACAGCCAGGACCTGCCCCCGGGCATGGAGGGCTGAGCCGGTTCGTTGATCGTTCGCGGCGCGCAACGGCCCGACACGCCGGCCGGCCCGGCATGTCGGGCCACGCCGTGTCGCAAACGATCACGATCGGGACCTGCCGGCCGCGGGCGGGGCACCGATGCGGACCGGTCAGCGGCGGGCCCGGCGGGTGAGCCCGACCGGGGTCGGCCAGGACTGGCGCAGCTCGGCCCGGGCGTCGCTGTCGACATCGCGCAGCAGGCGGTCGATGTGCGAGGTCAGGGCGCCGTGCGTGGACCACTGGTCCTCGCCCAGCCGCTCGTCCCGGTGCAGCAGGCCGGCCAGCCGGTGCCGGTCCTCCCAGGCGGCGGCCAGCGCCTCGCGCAGGCGGCGATCCTCCGGGCCCGGCCCCAGCACCTCGGAGCCGACCAGTCCCCCGTAGCTCTCGACGGCGTCGGCGACGTCGGCGAGCAGGTCGGACAGGGCGACCCGGACGTCGGACGGGTAGACCGGCTCGGGCCCTTCGGTCTGCACCAGGTCGGCCAAGGAGCGGCACACCCCGCGCAGCGAGACGGTCGAGCGCTCCAGGGCGTCCAGCCCGGACCGCAGGCTGGCCGACGCGTGCGGGCGGCGCAGCGCCCGGGGGTTGAGCCGCATGCTGCTCTCGGCCCGCTCGAGCGCCCGGTCGGCACGCAGGATGTCGCGGCCCAGGCCACGGGCCTGCTCCAGCCAGCGCAGGGCGGCGTCCCGGTCGTACTCCTCCCGCACCTCGCCGGACACCATGCGCAGCACCCGGGCCAGCTGGCGGGCCAGGTCGTTGACGGCGTCCGAGGCCGGCCGGACGTACAGCGGGGGTGCGACCACCGCGCCGACCACGACCCCGACGACCGCACCGATGAGGGTCTCCAGGACCCGACCCTCGGCGGCCGAGTCGGCGCCGCCGACCGCGAGCACGAGCATCGCGCTGATCGGCACCTCGCTCATCTCGTCACCCAGGCGCAGCAGCCGGCCCAGCACCAGCGAGCCGCCCACCGCGATGGCCAGGCTCCACCAGGTCAGGCCGACCCACGACGAGAGGACGACGGCGACCAGGACTCCGACGAGCACGCTGACGACCCGCCGCATCCCCCGCCGCAGCGTGTCGTACAGCGTCAGCTGCACCACGAGCAGCGCCGTCAGCGGGGCGAGCACGGGGCGGGGGTTGTCGGAGAGCGGCAGGGCGACGAGGTACGCCGCCACGGCGGCCACCGTGGTCTTCACCGTGCGGACGCCGCGCACGCGCACCCGGCCGTCCCCGCGGAGCAGGAACGCCGGGAGCCTCACGGCCTGCCTGTCGCCCGTCCTCCGGCGGACCAAACGCGGGCGGCCGGACCTCTGTCACCAGGCCAGGCCGCGCCGGGCCAGGTCCGCCTCCGTGGTGAGCCGGTCGACCGCGTCGAGCGGCGGCATCGGCGGCTCGGGGACCTCCAGGGTGCGGCAGGCGGACAGCAGGACCCAGTCGTAGGCCAGCGCCGCGGCCGCCACCCGCTGCATCTTGGCCGGCTGGTCGGTGTCGTAGGTGGCCTCGAGGTGGTCGGCCAGCCGGCGCAGGTCCGCGGCCAGCTGCTCCACCGGGACGGTGCTCGAGGTGGCCCGGCGGGGGCGGACCCGCCGCCAGCCGGCGACCAGGAGGGCGCCGACCCGCTCCAGGTGACCGAGCAGCCAGGCGGCGCTGAGCACGGCCGTCGTCAGCCCCGCGACCAGCAGCCAGAGTCCCAGCGACATCGTCGTCGCACCTCCTGGTCCCAAGAATGCGCTCCCAACACACAGGACACCAGGGCTTTCCGCACCTAGACTCGCTCCGATCGGGTGTCAGACAGGGGCACTGCCGGTGCTGCGGGGGCTTGCAGGGCACGGCGCAGGGCTGCTGGAAGGGTGGGTCGACATGACCGGTGCGGCGCGGTCCGTGGAGGACCTGCGCCCGTACGTCCCCCACCTGCTCTCGGCCTGGCAGCCCACCCACGGCGACTCACGCCACATGCGGGTGGACGGCTCTCTCGTGTTCGTCGACATCTCCGGCTTCACCAAGCTGACCGAGCGACTGGCCCGCAAGGGCAAGGTGGGCGCCGAGGAGATGAGCGACCTGCTCAGCTCCACCTTCTCCGCCCTGCTCGACGTGTCCCGCCTGGAAGGGGCCGACCTGCTCAAGTGGGGCGGCGACGCGGTGCTGCTGCTCTTCCGCGGGGCCGACCACGCGGTGCGCGCGTGTCGGGCGGCCGGCGACATGCGGACCACGCTGCGCACCGTGGGCCGGCTGACCACCACCGAGGGCACGGTCACGCTCAAGATGTCGGTCGGCGTGCACAGCGGGTCCTTCGACTGCTACCTGGTCGGTGACCCGGACGTGCACCAGGAGCTGCTCGTCGCCGGCCCCGGCGTCTCGACGACGGCGGTCATGGAGCAGACCGCCTCGGCCGGCGAGGTGCTCGTCAGTCCGCAGACGGCCGCGCTGCTGCCCCCGGGCAGCTGCCGGGAGGGTCCGGAGCCGGGAACCCATCTGCTGCACGCCAGGCGGCTGCTGGGCCCGGCCGGGACGGTCGAGCGCCGGGTCTCGTCCGAGAAGCGCGGGGACGCCACCATGCTGGCCGGCTTCATCCCGCCGGTGCTGCGCCGTCAGCTGCTCGCGTCCCCGGGCGAGCCCGAGCACCGCACCGTCGCCGTCGCGTTCGTGCAGTTCGCCGGGACCGACGCCCTCACCGAGGCCGCCGGGGCCGCAGCCGTCGCCGAGGCCCTCGACCAGTGCGTCCGCACGGTGCAGCGGGCCACCGAGGACCACGGGGTCACCTTCTTCGAGACCGACCTCGACAAGGACGGCGGCAAGATCATGCTCGTGGCGGGTGCGCCGCGCAGCAACGGGCACGACGAGGAGCGGATGCTGCGCACCGCCCGTCAGATCATGGACGGGATGGCCGGCCTGGCCGAGATGACCGGCCACGCGCTGCCGCTGCGCATCGGGATCAACCGCGGCAACGTCTTCGCCGGACGTTTCGGCCCGGAGTTCCGCCGGACGTTCTCCATCAAGGGTGACGCGGTCAACCTCGCGGCCCGGGTCATGGGCAAGGCGGCGCACGGCGAGATCCTCGCCACGGCGGCCGTGCTCGACCGCTCTGCCACGCAGTTCGAGACCGAGCCGCTGCCGCCGTTCCTGGTCAAGGGCAAATCGATGCCCATCCACGCCGCCAAGGTCGGGGCGGTGCACGGTCTGCGGACCGACCGACGGATCGAGACCCCGTTCGTGGGCCGCGAGCCCGAGCTGGCCGACCTGCGCGCCGCGCTGTCGAAGGCGAGGGACGGCTCTGGCCGGCTGCTCGAGGTGGTGGGCGAACCGGGCATCGGGAAGTCCCGGCTGGTCGAGCAGCTCCTCGCCGAGGAAGCCGGCCGGGATGACGTGGTGCCCGTTGCCGTGCACTTCGCCTCCTGCGGGGAGTACGAGTCCAGCACGGCCTACTACCCGTTCCGACGGCTCCTCCGCGAGGTGCTCGGCCTTGCTCGGGACGCTTCGGCCGAGGACACCAGCCGTCGGCTCGCCGAGGTCGTCACGGCGAGGACGCCGCAACTCGGAGCGTGGCTGCCCCTGCTGGGCATCCCCTTAGGCCTGGACCTGCCGGACACCCAGGAGACACGTGAGCTGGACGAGCAGTTCCGGAAGGGCCGGCTCGAGGAGCTCGTCGTCGAGCTGCTCGACGCATGTGTGACGTCCCCGACCGTCCTCCTGATCGAGGACGTGCACTTCATGGACGACGCATCGACCGACCTGCTCGACCGGCTGGTGCTCGATATCGTCAGTCGGCCGTTGCTGATGGTCGTGATCCGCCGCGACCTGGCGGCCGGCTACGTGCCACGGGCCGGCGAGCACCTGGTGACCGTCCGTCCGGCACCGCTCGACCCCGAAGCCTCGTTGCAGCTCGTCCAGGCAGCAACCGGCGACCGTGCCCTCACCCGCGATGCCATGGACGCACTCAGGGGCCGTGGTGGTGGCAACCCCATGTTCCTCGAGGCGCTGTGCAGTGCCTTGGGCACCGAGGGCACGGTCGACGACCTGCCGGAGTCGGTGGAGGGTCTGATGACCAGCCAGATCGACCGGCTCGACCCGGTCGACCGCACGGTGCTCCGCTATGCGGCCGTGCTCGGCTTCGTCGTCGAGGACGACGACCTGCAGGACCTGATGACCGCGCAGCTCGGCACCGGCCCGGAGTCACACCTGGACCAGCGACTGCCGCTGCTCGACGAGTTCCTCACCCGGGCATCACCCGGGCGACTGCGGTTCCGACACGCCCTGATGCGTGACGTCGCCTACGAGGGCCTGCCCTACCGGCGCCGGCAGGTGCTGCACGACCAGGTCGGCCTGCGGATCGAGTCGTCGAGCGCGGACCCGCGCGAGCACAGCGAGCTGCTCTCGCTGCACTTCTTCCAAGCCGGTCGGTTCGACCGGGCATGGCGGTACGCGCGTGTCGCGGGCATGCGCGCACGCAGCAAGTACGCCAACACCGAAGCCGTCGTCTTCTTCAACCGGGCCGCCGAGTCGGCGCGCAAGACGCCCGACGTGCCGTCCCACGACCTCGCCGAGGTGCTGGAGTCGCTGGGCGACTTGCGATTCGTCGGAGGCTCCCCAGAGGCATGGGTGGCGTACCGCCAGGCGCGGCGCCTTTTGGCCGACGACAAGGTGCGGGTCGCCGGGATCATGCTGAAGGAGGCCCGCATCGAGGAGCGGGACGGCAAGTTGGCTCTTGCACTGCGCAGGTGGTCCCGGGGTCTGTCGCTGCTTCGTGACGTGCCTGGCCCCGAAGCTGCAGCAGCGAGATCCATGCTGGCTAATCGGTACGCGTTCTGCCGGAACCGGCAGGGCCGCTACAACGAGGCCCTGAACTGGGGCGCAGTCGCAGTGCAGGAGGCACAGGATTCTGCCGACATGCCGGCCCTCGCCACCAGCTACCGCGCCATGCAGATCATCCACCTGTGGTCCGGAGTCCCAGAGGACCTGCCCTACGGGCAGCTGGCGTTGCACGCCTTCGAGGAGCTCGGCGACTTGGAGGGGCAAGCTCTTATCTTGAACAACCTGGCGGTCCGCGCCTTCTTCGAGGGTAGGTGGACCGAGGCACTGGCCATGTTCCATCGTTCAGCTGACAATTTCGAACGCATCGGCGACGTGGCCAGGATGGGCAGCACCAGCTACAACGTGGCGGATCTGCTCATCGGACAGGGCCGGCAGGCCGAGGCGGAGACCCTGCTGCAGAAAGCTCTCGCGGCGGCCCGGTCTGCCGGCGATGAAGAACTCGTGGCCCTTGTGGTTCGCGAACGCGGCAAGGCCTGGTCCCGGGCGGGGCGCTTCGAACACGGCTTGGCGTCGCTGGCTGAGGCCCGCGCCCGCTTCGAAGAGCTCGGGGAAACGCAGGAGGTGATCGACGTCGACGCCGCGGTTGCGGAGAATCTCATGCTGCAGGGAAACCTTGAAGCATCGATCGAGTTCGCCACGGACACCATGCCCCGGGCGAAGGAGAGCGCCCGCATGGTTTTGCCGAGGTTGTACCGCATCGTGGGCTTCTGTCAGCTCCACGCGGGTCGCCTGCAGGAGGCACGTACATCGCTCGAGCTTGCTCTGGAGCTCACCTCCAACGGGGACCTACGCCATGAACACGGGTACGTCATGCTGGGTCTGGCGGAGTTGGCGAAGGCAGAGAGCGATTCTCGAGCCGACGAACTTATGCGCGCGAGCATGGCTGCGCTGAACGAACTCGGGGTGGTTTCCGTGCCCCACCCCGGCAAGGGCGTCGTTGAACTACGATTGCCCGGGCAGTATCGGCTTCAGGATCCCTTGCCAGCTTGAAGGCTGGGCGTAGCCGAGGGTAACGCCGTTGTCTGGCACCCGCTCGCTCAGTGCAACGACCTCATGTCGTCGTTGAACAGGATGTACGTAGCGAGGTCACCGGCGTTCAAACGGGTGCTCTGACGCAGGTCCACGCAGATGCCGCCTTCCGTATCCCCGATCACGCCCTTTGCCGGGCACTCGGGAGCGGGCGCGAAGGTGCCGGTGTTGCCCTTGTCGACGAGCGGAATGTACTGGCTCACACCGCCGTTACCACACAGCGACTTGTCACAGTAGAGGATTGCCGTGGCGACCTGGCCTGGAGCAAGGTCCACCAGCGTCTGCGCGACGAGCGTGGACTTGCCCTTCTTGGTGGTGCAGTCAACGCCGGTGCTCGGGAAGGTGGCGCACTCGCTGGTGGAAAGCAGCACGTTGCCGGTCACGGCCCCGTCAACAGACAGCGATACGCAGGTCGGGTTGTCGACGCCGAGAGTGCAGTCACCAAGCGCGAGGGTCTCATTGGCCTTGAGACCGTCCGTCTTGTTGGTGGACTTGACCCCGACGATCACCGGGATGGTGTCGGAGGCGTAGCCGGCGTTCTTCGGGCCAGCCGCGGTGAGCTCGAAGTTGCTCGTCGCCGATCGCAGCTGCCCAGTGAGGGTCACCGTGTCGCTGTCCTTGGCGATCGTCGCCGTCGCCGAGTAGCCGGAGCCGGACAAAGTGATGTTGGTCTTCGTGCCGACCTGCAGCGGGTTACCGAACGAGTCCCGGCTCTGGACCGTGACGCTGAACGGCAGGCCGGGGCGGATGTAACCGACCGCGTCCGCGTCAGGAGCGGCGTCCGGCAGGAAGGTGTCCTTGTCCTGAACCTGAAGGATCTGGAGCTGCGCGGTGGGCGGCGGGGGCGGGGGCTTGCCGGCCGCGTCGGCTGCGGGACCGACGATGACGGCGAGGCCCAGCGCGGTCGCTGCGGCTGTCACCAGGACGGCCACCCGCCTGCTCCAGGACGTGCCAGTTCCGCTGCCCCACGACATGGTGGACGTCCGTACGGTCATGTTCACGATCCTTCTTCCCGCCCCCGGCAAATGCCCGTGTGTGGCCATCATGGCTTCAATCCGTTGCGAGGCAAGGTGTTTGGGATAACCCCACTGTGCGCTGATCCTCAGTCACTGCGGGTCGAGCCGTATTTCTGTAAATAACCGGACATACCTGGCGAGTCAGGGATGAAGACGACCTAGCGTGTAGATGCGGGCAGAAGCCCTGGGCGGCGTGGGGCGATCTTGTCAGCACTTGCCCGTGCAGACGACAGTGTGCCCTGCGGCTCGGGGCCGGCAGCGCGGCGAGCGCCACGGGTGGACCGCAGGGGAGGAACGGGTCGAGCATGCGGGCAGCGGGGACGGGGCGGGTCACCGAGGGCAGGGTGC
>DATHAP010000135.1 GCA_035489715.1 Actinomycetes bacterium | reverse complement strand
ACCGTCTGGGCCATCGACGGCGACGGCTGCTTCCAGATGACCAACCAGGAGCTGGCGACCTGCGCGATCAACGACATCCCGATCAAGGTCGCCATCATCAACAACGGCAGCCTCGGCATGGTGCGCCAGTGGCAGACCCTGTTCTACAACGAGCGCTACTCCAACACCGACCTCGGCGGCGCGGGCCGGTCGGCAGCGGCCGCGGGGACCAAGGTCGAGCACATCCCCGACTTCGTGAAGCTGGCCGAGGCCTACGGCTGCATCGGGCTGCGCTGCGAGAAGGCCGAGGAGGTCGACGCCACCATCGAGCGCGCGATGGAGATCGACGACCGCCCGGTGGTCGTCGACTTCACCGTCCACCAGGACGCCATGGTCTGGCCGATGGTTCCGGCCGGCACCAGCAACGACGAGATCCAGGTGGCCCGTGACATGGCGCCGCAGTGGGACACCGAGGCCGGGGAGACACGCCGATGAGTTCTCCCCAGAGAATCACTCCTTCGTCGCGATGCCCCGGGGGCCCCGAATGAGCAGGCACACGCTGTCCGTCCTGGTCGAGAACAAGCCCGGTGTGCTGGCCCGGATCGCGGGGCTGTTCTCCCGCCGCGGGTTCAACATCGACTCGCTGGCGGTGGGCCCGACCGAGCACGACGACGTGTCACGCATGACGATCGTCGTCAACGTCGAGGAGCTCCCTCTCGAGCAGGTCACCAAGCAGCTCAACAAGCTGGTCGAGGTCCTCAAGATCGTCGAGCTGGACCCGTCGACGGCCGTGCAGCGTGAGCTGCTGCTGGTCAAGGTCGCCGCCGACCGCTCGACCCGCTCGCACGTCCTCGAGACTGTCCAGCTGTTCCGGGCCAAGGTCGTCGACGTGGCGCCGGACGCCGTGACGATCGAGGCCACCGGCAACGCCGACAAGCTGGACGCCCTGCTGAGGGTGCTGGAGCCCTACGGCGTCCGCGAGCTCGTGCAGTCGGGGATGGTGGCCGTCGGCCGCGGTCCCCGGTCCATCACCGACCGGTCGGCCCGCCAGTCGACCGTGACTCCCATCGCCCGCTAGAGGAGACGAAGAACCGTGGCTGAGCTCTACTACGACGACGACGCCGACCTGTCGGTCATCCAGGGCCGCAACGTGGCCGTCCTCGGCTACGGCAGCCAGGGCCACGCGCACGCGCTCTCGCTGCGCGACTCCGGCGTCGACGTGCGCGTCGGCCTGCCGGAGGGCTCGAAGAGCCGCGAGCGGGCCGACGCGGAGGGGCTGCGGGTCGTCACGCCGTTCGAGGCCTGCGAGGAGGCCGACCTGGTCATGGTGCTGGCGCCGGACCCGGTCCAGCGCAGGCTCTTCGAGGAGGCGATCGAGCCCAACCTGGTCGACGGCGACGCGCTGTTCTTCGGTCACGGCCTGAACATCCGCTACGACCTGGTCCGGCCGCCGGCCGGCGTCGACGTGTGCATGGTGGCGCCGAAGGGGCCCGGCCACCTCGTCCGCCGCCAGTTCGTCGACGGGCGCGGCGTCCCGGTCCTGGTCGCGGTCGAGCAGGACGCGACGGGCAACGCGTGGGACCTGGTGAAGTCCTACGCCAAGGGCATCGGCGGCACCCGCGCCGGAGCCATCAGGACGACCTTCACCGAGGAGACGGAGACCGACCTCTTCGGGGAGCAGGCCGTGTTGTGCGGCGGGCTCTCCGAGCTCATCAAGGCCGGGTTCGAGACGCTGATCGAGGCCGGCTACCAGCCGGAGGTCGCCTACTTCGAGTGCCTGCACGAGGTGAAGCTGATCGTCGACCTGATGTACGAGGGCGGCATCTCGAAGATGTACTGGTCGGTCTCCGAGACCGCCGAGTACGGCGGCTACACGCGCGGCCCGAGGCTGGTCACCGACGCCACGAAGGCCGAGATGAGGAAGATCCTGGGCGAGATCACCGACGGGTCCTTCGCCCGCGAGTGGATGGCGGAGTACGACGGCGGCCTCACCAAGTACAAGCGCTACTACCAGGAGAACACCGAGCACCCGGTGGAGCAGACCGGGCGCAGGCTGCGGCCGATGATGAGCTGGATCTCCGAGGGGGAGTGACCGTCCAGGGAGCACGGCACGGACGTTGCCGCCGCGTCCAGCAGCCGGACGGTTGTGAAACCGTTCACAAGTGCCCGCCTACGATGACCGGGTGACCAGCCAAGACCCGCGTCCCGTCGTCCTGATCGCCGAGGAGCTCTCGCCCGCGACGGTCGAGGCCCTGGGGCCGGACTTCGAGGTGCGCTCCGTCGACGGCACCGACCGGCCGGCCCTGCTGCCCGCCGTCGCCGACGTCGACGCGATCCTGGTCCGCAGCGCCACCAGCGTGGACGCCGAGGTCTTCGCGGCCGCCCGCCGGCTCAAGGTCGTGGCCCGGGCCGGTGTCGGTCTGGACAACGTCGACGTCAAGGCCGCGACCCAGGCCGGCGTCATGGTCGTCAACGCGCCGCAGTCCAACATCGTGAGCGCCGCCGAGCTGGCGGTCGGGCTGCTGCTGGCCGCAGCCCGCAACATCGCGCCGGCCAACTCGGCGCTCCGGCAGGGCGAGTGGAAGCGCAGCAAGTACGCCGGGGTGGAGCTCTACGAGAAGACCGCGGGCATCGTCGGCCTCGGCCGGATCGGCGCGCTCGTCGCGCAGCGGCTCTCGGCCTTCGGCATGCACGTCATCGCCTACGACCCCTTCGTCGCCGCGGGCCGCGCCGCGCAGATGGGGGTGCGCCTGGTCGGCCTGGACGAGCTGCTGCGCACCAGCGACGTGGTCTCGGTGCACCTGCCCAAGACGGCCGAGACGGTCGGCATCATCGGCGCCGAGCAGCTGGCCACCGTCAAGCCGTCGCTGATCCTTGTCAACGCCGCCCGCGGCGGCATCGTCGACGAGGATGCGCTGCACGCCGCCCTCAAGGAGGGCCGGGTCGCCGCCGCGGGCCTCGACGTCTACGCCAAGGAGCCCTGCACCGACTCGCCGCTGTTCGAGCTCGAGAACGTCGTGGCCACCCCGCACCTCGGCGCGAGCACCGACGAGGCGCAGGAGAAGGCCGGTGTCGCCGTCGCCCGCTCGGTGCGGCTCGCCCTCGCCGGCGAGCTGGTCCCCGACGCCGTCAACGTCCAGGGCGGGGTCATCGCCGAGGACGTACGTCCGGGCATCCCGCTCGCCGAGAAGCTGGGGCGGTTCTTCACGGCCCTGGCGGGCACCGTGCCGTCGCTGCTGGACGTCGAGGTGCGGGGCGAGATCGCGGCGCACGACGTCCGGGTGCTCGAGCTCGCCGCGCTCAAGGGCCTGTTCAGCGACGTGGTCGAGGACCCGGTCTCCTACGTCAACGCGCCGGTCCTCGCGTCGGACCGCGGGGTGGGCGTCCGGCTCACGACAGACACCGACTCGGCCGACTACCGCAACCTGGTGACGCTGCGCGGCACACTCGCCGACGGGACCCAGGTGTCGGTGTCGGGGACCCTCACCGGTCAGCGGCAGACCGAGAAGCTCGTGGAGGTCGACGGCTTCGACATCGAGGTCACGCTCTCCGACCACATGGCGGTGTTCCGCTACGACGACCGCCCCGGCATCGTCGGCACCGTCGGCCGGATCCTCGGCGAGGCCGAGGTCAACATCGCCGGCATGCAGGTCAGCCGCGACCGCAAGGGCGGCCACGCGCTGGTCGCCATGACGGTCGACGGCGCCATCCCGCAGGCAGTCCTCGACGAGATCGTTGCCGAGATCGGTGCCGCAACGGCGCGTCAGGTGGACCTGACCGAGTGATGCCCGTGTCGGAGCTCGTGGCCGTCGCCCGGACGACCGACGAGCGATGGCACAGCCCGCTGGGCGACGCCGCCGCGCAGGTCTGGGGGTACGGCGGCGCCGTCTTCGTGCGGTCCAGCGCCTGCCACGTCTTCGTCACCGACCGGGACGACGCCGGTCGCCGTCTGGTCCTTCGCCTCCGCCCGGCCCACGATCCCGGTGCCGCGCGGCTGCGGACGTCGGCCCGGGCGGCCGCCACACTCTCGGCCGCCGGAGCACCGATGGCGGCACCGGTCCCCGCGCTGTCCGGCGACCTCGTGGAGACCGTCGACGGCTACGCCGTCATGGCCCTGGAGACCGTCGAGGGCGACACCTGCGAGAACGACGACATCGACTGCGACCGTGCGCTGCGCTGGGGCCGTGCGCTCGCCGACCTGCACGACCGGGCCGGTGCCGCGGACGACTCCGACTTCGACTCCGACTCCGGCGCCGGCGCCGGACCGCCCGAGGGCGGGGGCCCGGTCGACCGGCCGCGGACCCCAGAGGTCTTCGGGGTGCTGCACGGCGACCCCGAGGCGGACAACCTGGTGTGGGCGGCGGACGGCGCCGCGACGTTCGTCGACCCGGACGACGTGCACGCGGGCTGGTTCGCCGCGGACGTGGCGTTCGCCCTGCGCGACTGGGCGCCACCCGCAGGCGCCCCCGACCTGGCCGACCCGGTGCCGCAGGCGTTCGTCGAGGGCTACCGGTCGCGCCGCCGGCTCAGCGACGAGGAGCTCGGCTGGATGCCCCTGTTCGCCCGGGCGGCCGCCGCCCGGACGCTGCGGGGTCTGGAGCCGGTGCTGGCCGAGCCGGTCGACCCTGACTGGCCGGACTGGGCGCACCGCCTGGTCGCCCGGGTGGCGGAGCGGGCCGCCGCGCTGGGCCGCGCACTGGACGGCTGAGTCCAGCATCCGGAACGCGGAGTCGAAACGGCGAGACACGTCCGGCGACGCGACGTACGGTCGGACGGTCATGACGCGGATCTTCGTACTTCCCAGCCGCGGCGGGGCCCGCTAGCAAGGGCCGGCTCCCCGTCGCGGAGTCCGGCGCGCTGGCCCGCCGCACGCAGACCGAGATGGGAAGCAGGAGACGTCATGAGGCACCACCACTCCACCTCCGCCACCGAGCGCCGCGATCGCGCGGACGCCACGGCCGCCGTCCAACAGGCCGTGCAGGAGGCCATGGACCGCCGGGACAACGGCGGCGAGACCGGCCACTGACCGTGTCCGGCACCCTTTCGGCACTCCGCCTCGCGGTCGTCCCCGGCGACGGGATCGGCCCCGAGGTGGTCGCCGAAGGCGTGCGTGCCCTCGAGGCCGGCTGCGGCGACGCGGTCAAGGTCGCGACGACCGAGTACGACCTCGGCGCCCGCCGCTGGCACGAGACCGGCGAGACGCTGCCCGAGTCGGTGCTCGACGAGCTGCGCGGGCACGACGCGATCCTGCTCGGCGCCGTCGGCGACCCGACCGTTCCGAGCGGCGTCCTCGAGCGAGGGCTGCTGCTCAGGTTGCGGTTCGAGCTCGACCACCACGTCAACCTTCGCCCGGCGCGGCTGTACCCGGGCGTGTTGTCGCCGCTGGCCGGCCGCGGGCCGGAGGACATCGACTTCGTCGTGGTCCGCGAGGGCACCGAGGGGCCGTACGTCGGCAACGGCGGCACCGTCCGCCGGGGCACGCCGCACGAGATCGCCACCGAGGTGAGCGTCAACACGGCGTACGGCGTCGAGCGGGTCGTCCGGGACGCCTTCGGGCGGGCGCAGCGGCGACCGCGCAGGCACCTGACCCTCGTGCACAAGACCAACGTGCTCACCAACGCCGGCGACCTCTGGGCCCGCACCGTGGCTGCCGTCGCGGCCGACTTCCCGGACGTGTCGACCGACTACCTGCACGTCGACGCCGCCTCGATCTTCCTGGTGACCGACCCGGGCCGCTTCGACGTCGTGGTCACCGACAACCTCTTCGGCGACATCGTCACCGACCTGGCCGCCGCCGTCACGGGGGGCATCGGCCTCGCGGCGAGCGGCAACCTCGACGTGAGCCGCACCAACCCCTCGATGTTCGAGCCGGTGCACGGCAGCGCGCCCGACATCGCGGGGCAGGGCGTGGCCGACCCGACCGCGACGATCCTGTCCGTCGCGCTGCTTCTCGACCATGTCGGGCTGGCCGACCAGGCCGCCCGGCTCGAGACGGCAGTGGCGGCCGACCTGGCCTCCCGGGGCGAGGTCCGGCGGGGCACCCGGACCGTGGGCGAGGCGATCTGCAGCCGGCTCACGTGACGACTCCGTCGTGACGCCGGTGCGACACCCCGGTACCGTCACCGTCATGAGCGACCTGACCATCGAGCTGGCCCCCTCGACGTCGCCGCGCACCGCCGAGGAGCGGGCGGCCCTGTTGCAGGACCCCGGGTTCGGCCAGGTCTTCACCGACCACATGGTCACGGCGTCCTACGGCCGCGACGAGGGGTGGCACGGGGCACGCCTGACGGCGTACGAGCCGCTCGTCCTCGACCCGGCCACCTCGGTGCTGCACTACGGGCAGGCGATCTTCGAGGGGCTCAAGGCCTACAGCCAGCCCGACGGCTCGGTGGCGCTCTTCCGCCCCGACCAGAACGCCGCGCGGTTCCGGCGCTCGGCCCGCCGGCTGGCCATGGCGGAGCTGCCCGAGGAGCTGTTCCTCGAGTCGCTGCGCGCCCTCGTGCGCGCCGACCGCGACTGGGTGCCGACCCGGCCGGGCGAGTCGCTCTACCTGCGCCCGCTGATGATCGCGACCGACCCGTTCCTCGGGGTCCGGCCCTCGTTCACCTACCGCTACCTGCTGTTCGCCTCACCGGCCGCCACCTACTTCCCCGGCGGCGTGCACCCGGTGTCGGTGTGGTTGTCGACCGAGTACGTCCGGGCCGCCCCCGGCGGCACCGGCGAGGCCAAGTGCGCCGGCAACTACGCGGCCTCGCTGGTCGCCCAGGCGCAGGCGGCCGAGCAGGGCTGCGACCAGGTGGTGTGGCTGGACGCGATCGAGCACCGCTGGGTCGAGGAGATGGGCGGGATGAACCTCTACTTCGTCCGCGCCGACGGCCGGCTGGTCACCCCCGCGCTCACCGGCACCCTGCTGCCCGGCGTGACCCGCGACTCGATCCTGGCGCTCGGCCGGGACCTCGGCCTCGAGACCGAGGAGCGGCGGATCAGCACCCAGGAGTGGGAGGAGGGCTGCGCCGACGGCTCGATCACCGAGGTCTTCGCTTGCGGCACCGCGGCGGTCGTCACCCCGGTCGGCGAGGTCAAGCACGCGGGCGGCTCGTTCACGGTGGCCGACGGCGGCTCCGGCGCGGTGACGATGAAGATCCGTGAGGCGCTGCTCGGCATCCAGCAGGGGACCGCGCCGGACCCGCACGGCTGGATGGTGCCGGTCGCCTGAGCGGGGGATTTGCCCGGTTTCTCACGAGGCGTCAGGGTAGAGGGGCCAGCACGCCCCCCTGCAGCCCCATCGAGGAGGAGACCCTCGCGATGACCGTGCCGAGCCCGAACGGCGACCACCCCGTCCAGTCCGACGACGCGACCCGGCAGACCGCGTCCGCGGCCCAGACCGAGTCCGCGATCGCCGCCGGCATGGCTGCCGGCGACACCGAGGCGGTCATGCGTGCCGTCGCCGCCAGCGACGTCGTGGTGCCGCAGACCGGAGCCGCGAACGGCGAGGGCGCTGCGCCCGACGGCTCGATCTCGCTGCCGGTGATCGAGCAGGACGGCACTTCCTACGTGCCCGTCTTCACCTCCGAGTCCACGATGGCGGCCGCCGCCCCGGACATCGACGACGCCGTGTCGGTGTCGGCCGCCGAGCTCGGCGCCAACTGGCCGTCGGACGACCTCTGGCTCGCGGTCAACCCGGGCACCGAAGACGGGCTGACCCTCCCTCCCGACGCCGTCCGCTCGCTACCGGTCTACACCGACGACACTCCCTGACGGCCCTCTGACGGCCCTGACGCCGTCCCGGATGGTGGGACACCGGCTGGTACGCGTGGTCGGTCCCACCGCCCGGTGGCACCCTCGTCGTGATGGCCAGCACGTGCATTACGACCTAGCGCGCGGTCGGGCCCGAGCCCGGACGACGCGCAGACCTCCCGCGACCGCGGGGGGTCTTTTTGTTTGAGGGGACCCGCCCGGATGACCAGCGACAGCTTCCACGTCTACGACACGACGTTGCGCGACGGCGCGCAGCAGGAGGGCCTGGCCTTCTCGGTCGCCGACAAGCTGGCCGTGGCCGCGCACCTCGACGAGCTCGGCGTGGGGTTCGTCGAGGGCGGCTGGCCGGGCGCCAACCCCAAGGACACGGAGTTCTTCCGGCGGGCTCGCACCGAGCTCGACCTGAGGCATGCGCAGCTCGCCGCGTTCGGCGCGACCCGCCGACCCGGTGCGAAGGCCGCCGACGACCCCCTGGTGGCCGCCCTGCGCGACTCCGGAGCCCCCGTGGTGACGGTGGTGGCCAAGAGCCACGACCGTCATGTCGAGCTCGCGCTCCGTACGACCCTCGAGGAGAACCTCGCGATGGTGCGCGACACCGTCGCGCACCTGCGGGCGGAGGGCCGGCGGGTGTTCCTCGACGCCGAGCACTTCTTCGACGGCTACCTCAGCAACAGCGGGTACGCCCTCGAGGTGCTCCGGACGGCGGCCGAGGCCGGGGCGGACGTCCTGGTGCTGTGCGACACCAACGGCGGCCGGCTGCCCGACGAGGTCGCCGACGTCGTGCACACCGTGCGTGAGGCGACCGCGGCCCGGCTCGGCATCCACTGCCACAACGACGCCGGCTGTGCGGTGGCCAACTCACTCGCGGCGGTCGACGCGGGCGCCAGCCACGTGCAGGGCACCCTCAACGGCTATGGCGAGCGCACCGGCAACGCCGACATCATGACCGTCGTCGCGAACCTCGAGCTCAAGAAGGACCGCCGGGTCCTGCCCGAGGGGACGCTGCGGGAGGCGACCCGCATCGCGCACGCGGTGTCCGAGCTGGCCAACGTCCCGCCCTACTCGCGGCAGCCCTACGTCGGGGCCTCAGCCTTCGCGCACAAGGCCGGCCTGCACGCCAGCGCGGTGCGGGTCGACCCGATGCTCTACCAGCACGAGCAGCCCGGGTCGGTCGGCAACGACATGCGGATGCTGGTCTCCGACATGGCCGGGCGGGCATCCATCGAGCTCAAGGGCCGCGAGCTCGGCTACGACCTGGCCGGGAACACCGAGCTCCTCACCAGGATCACCGACCGGGTCAAGGACCTGGAGAGCCGTGGCTACACCTTCGAGGCGGCCGACGCGTCCTTCGAGCTGCTGCTGCGCGAGGAGGTCGAGGGCGGGCCGCCGGACTTCTTCGAGGTCGAGTCGTGGCGGGTCATCGTCGACGCGCGCGGCGACGGCTCGGCCGCGGCGGAGGCCACCGTGAAGGTCCGTGCCGGTGGCGAGCGGATCGTCGCCGTGGGCGAGGGCAACGGGCCGGTCAACGCGCTCGACCAGGCGCTGCGCACCGCGCTCGGCAAGGCCTACCCGGAGCTGACCAAGCTCGAGCTCATCGACTACCGGGTGCGCATCGTCGACGCCGCGCACGGCACCGACGCGGTGACCCGGGTGCTCGTCGAGACCAGCGACGGCGAGACGTCGTGGGAGACGGTCGGCGTGCACGCCAACATCATCGAGGCCTCGTGGGAGGCGATCGTCGAGGCCGTGACGTTCGGCCTGCTCCGGCACCGCCGCTGAGCCGGTGCTCTGCGACGGGGGTGTGCCGGCCCGCTGACGCCCTGACACAACCGTTGCCCCTGGTGCCTCGTGGAGCTAAGTCGAAGGCCTTTCCGTCTCACCAGACCCAGTTGCGTCAGGCAGTCAGATCTCGACTCGTCGACGAACCTGCCGACGGCACGCCGAGTGAGCCGGCCGCGAACAGAGCCGGCATCTATTCACCGGGGGCGTCCTCCGCGGTGGTGGTCACGTTGGCGGACGCGTCGTACCAGCGCAGCACCCGCAGCGCCCTCAAGGTGTTCCACCGGCTAGGCGTGCCGTCCGGTTCCTCGAACCGGAAGTGGACCGCGCCGGGGTGGGTGTTCTCGAGCAGCCAACGCCCGTCGGGTCGGCGCTTTGCGCGGACGCGTTCGATCGCTTCGGCGAGCCGCGGATCCGGAGTGCCCCCACGCCGGGCGAAGTACTCCGTGGCCTTGAGCAGGTCGTAGTGCCAGCGTGGGGGGTAGGAGAACGATGCCCACTGAGGGTTGACCACCTCGCCCGTGCGTAACGATCGGAAGAGGTT
>DATHAP010000134.1 GCA_035489715.1 Actinomycetes bacterium | reverse complement strand
CTCGAACAACGCAGTGAGCAGCTCCTCGCGCAGCGCGTGGACGTCGTCGCGGCTGAAGACGGAATCCTCACGGTCCATCTGTGCCACCTCCGTTGCTGGTGTGGATCTGCCGCACGTCCGCCTGCGGGGACGTTCGCAGCTCGATGGTGTGGCCACCAGAGTTGCTGAAGTCGCGAAGCACGATGCGCCCTCCGTCCGGCAAGTGTGTCGTCGTGATCAGTCCCGCGTCGACCTGGCGAACGGTTGTCCAGCCGAGCGGTGCGAGGACCTCCCACCAGAACTGGTCGACCGCGGCGTCGTCGGCGAGCAACCTGACGTACTTGCGGCGGCCAACAGTCGGCACCGAGGCGAACGCCGCGACTGCGCGACCGTGAGGCGAGTCGTCGACCACCCGGGCGACCTCGCCGACCTGGTCGACGGCCTTGCCGGCCCGGGTGGCGCCGGCCAGCCAGCCGAGCGGTCCCGGGACCGCGGCCACCCCGCTCACCGCGGCGTCCCACCAGTCACCGCGTGCGCCGTAGACGGCGGCGCTCCCGACGTCGAGAGCGTCGCCGTAGCCGGGCACCAGGCCCATGAGGTCGAGCAGCGGTCGCCACGAGCCGCCGTCGCGCAGCACCGTGCGGCCCGACAGCGCGGTGAGCGCGTCGACCAGCCGTGCGGCGGCCCGGTCGGCTACCTCGCGCGCCTCGCGCGCCAGCTCGCGAGCCCGAGTCAGCATCAGCACCGCGTCCGGGTCGGTGAACCGGCCGTCGGCCCGTGGGCCGCCCCACTGGCCGGACGCGAGGCCGACGCTCAGCGAACGGTCCCGCGCGTCGGCCTCGTCCTGGACCCGCCGCGCCGTCGCCAGCAGGGCTCGCGCCTGCGTCGCCCGGTCGACGGCGGTGCCGAGCTCGTGGGCGAACCCCCGCAGTGCGTCCGCCGCCTGCTGCAGCCGGCTCCGTTCCGCACCGACGGCAGCGGCCACCTCGAGCAGTCGGCGGTCGGCGGCGGCCGCGGCGACGCCGGACCAGCCGGAGACCGGTAGCAGCCGGGCGGCGCCCTGTGCGACGGCGAGCAGCCGGTCCGCCGCCTCCGAGAGATCGCCCGCGAGCCGCATCGCCTGCGCCGGCTCACCACGTGGCAGCACGACGTCGAGCACCGACTCGTCCAGGCTTGCCACGGCGGTGCCGGCCGTCACTGCGTCACTCCGGTGCTCCGGCGCTCAGCCGCGCCTCGGTGCGTGCGTAGTCCACCGCCGCCACGTCGACGAGCACCGCGACGGACCGCAGCTCGCGGGCCAGGCCGGCCAGCGACTCCGCGGACACGGCGAGCAGCGCGCGCACGGCGTCCTCGGCCGCGGGGTCGCCGCAGTCCGGGGCGCGAACGGGCAGCCCGAGGGCGTCGAGCCGACCGGCTGCGCGACGTAGGGCATCGCCGGTCCCGACGAGCGCGTGCGACGTCACCTCGAGGTGCATGCGACGACCCTGGCAGCGGTCCTACCTCGCACGAGCGCGCTGTCCACAGGCGCACATCCCCGCCCGTAAGGGACGGACCGGTGCCCGGAGTCGTCCGGACGGTCGATGGTGGCTGGCCGGACGGGGCGGCAGGGTTGGCGCCGTTGCATCGACCGGTCTCGGGGGCCGGTCGAGGCCCCGCGCGGGCTGCCGTAACGTCGGCTGCGTGGAGGAGATCGAGGTCGGGCCGACCGGGATCCGGCTCGGCCAGCTGTTGAAGCTGGTCGGCGCCGTGGACACCGGCGGTCAGGCCCGGTCCCTGCTCGACGACGGTGCGGTGGCTGTCAACGGCCAGGCCGAGTCGCGCCGGGGCCGGCAGCTCGTCGTCGGCGACGTCGTGACGGTGCCTGGTCGCGAGCTGCGGCTGAGCTGACCGTGTCGCCGACGCGTGCGGAGCTGCTCGCCGCTGCCGAGAGAACCGTGCCGGACGTCGTGGCACGGGACCTTCGGGTGCTGTTCTGCGGCATCAACCCGGGGTTGTACACGGCGTGGGCGGGACACCACTTCGCCAGGCCGGGCAACAGGTTCTGGCCGGCGCTGCACGCGTCCGGCTTCACCCCGCGACAGCTCAGGCCGGACGAGGAGCGGGAGCTGCCGACGCTCGGGCTCGGCGTGACCAACGTCGTCGCACGGGCCACCGCCACCGCAGCGGAGCTGAGCCGGGACGAGCTGCGGGCGGGTGGTCAGCGGCTCGAGGAGATGGGGGAGCAGTGGAGTCCGGAGTACGTCGCCGTGCTCGGTGTGACGGCGTACCGCGCGGCGTTCGGTGAGCCTCGTGCGGTGCTCGGCCGGCAGGACCGTCGGCTCGGACCGGCCGGAGTATGGGTGCTGCCGAACCCGAGCGGGCTCAATGCGCACCACCAGCCGGCCGACCTGGCCCGGCTGTTCGGCGAGCTGCGGGCTGCCGTTACGGCTGCTGGTGGTGTCAGCGACGATGACCGTGACGGTCGACCGTGAGCGAGCTGGAACGGATGGCGCACGGGGTGCTGATGGCGTCCTTCGCCGGACCGGTCGTGCCGCCGTGGCTGCTCGCGAGGCTGGAGGTGGGCCTTGGTTCGGTGGCGTTGTTCCCGTCGAACGTGCAGTCGTCCTCGCAAGTCCGGCCCCTGACGGACGCCCTGCGGGAAGCCGCGTCCGGGGTCCTGGTCGCGACCGACGAGGAGGCCGGTGACGTGACCCGGCTGCACGTGGCGACGGGCTCCCCGTGGCCGGGCAACGCGGCTCTCGGCGTCGTCGACGACGTACGCCGGACCGAGCTGGTGGCCGCCGGTGTGGGTGCGGAGCTGGTGGCAGCAGGGATCGACCTCGACCTGGCGCCGGTCGTCGACGTGAACAGCAACTCGGAGAACCCGGTGATCGGGGTGCGGTCGTTCGGGGCGTCGGCAGAACTGGTGGCGCGGCAGGCGGGGGCGTTCGTCGCGGGGTTGAAGTCGGCGGGGGTGGGGGCGTGCGCAAAGCACTTCCCAGGGCACGGGGACACGGCGGTCGACAGCCATCTCGGCCTCCCGGTGGTGGACGCCTCACTCGAGGTGCTGCGGGAGCGGGAGCTGGTGCCGTTCGCCGCGGCGGTGGCGGCGGGATCGGTCGCTGTCATGACGTCTCACGTCGTGCTGCCCGCGCTGGACGCGGGGCTGCCGGCGACGCTGAGCGCCCCGGTCGTGGACGTGCTTCGAAGTGAGCTCGGGTTCGACGGCGTGGTGGTGACCGACGCGCTGGACATGGCCGGAGTGAGTGCCGGTCGAGGCCTGCCGGCCGCTGCGGTCGCCGCACTCGCGGCGGGATGCGACCTGTTGTGCCTCGGCGCGGACGGCGTCGAGTCGGACGTCGAGGCGGTCGTGGCCGCGATCGTCGCGTCGGTCCGGACGGGGGAGCTCGCCGAGGAGCGACTGGCGTCGGCGGAGCGTCGCGTCCGCTCGGCGAGGCGGCGCATCGACCGGTTGCGGGAGGCGGCGGGGGCGGCAGAGCCGGTTGACGTTCTCGCCGCGGCCGGGGCGGCAGGCCCGGTCGACGTTGCCAACGCTGTCGCCGCCGAGCTGGCTGCCGGCCATGAGGTGGCGCGGGCTGCCGTGGCGGTCGATGGTGCGTTGCCCGACCTGCGCGGGGTGCCGGTGATCCGCTTCCGGACCGGGCTGAACCTCGCGGTCGGGCAGGTGCCGTGGGGATTGCCGCTGGACGGTTCTGTCCAGGGTGGGCACCACCCTGTCGACGTCACCGAGACGACCGACGTGGAGGAGGTGATGCGCGAGGCGATGTCGGTGTCCGGCCAGGACGGCGGGCCGATCGTCGCCCTCGTCCGCGACGCCCATCGGCACCCGTGGGTGCTCGAGGCCTTGCGAAGGCTGGACCACTGGTTCCCGCACCTCGTGACGGTCGAGATGGGCTGGCCGGGCTGCGAGCGACTGCCGGGTCGGACACAGGTCCGGACGTACGGCGCGGCCCGGGCGAACTGCGAGGCGCTCGACGAGGTGCTGGCCGGTGCCGGGCCAGTTGGCTCGGTGGCTTCCCGACCTCCAAGGGCCCCTCGACCTCCAGTGGCCTCTCGACCTCCGGCGGGATCATGACGTCACGTCGGCTCGGCGTGGCGGCCGCCCTGGTGGACGGCAGTTTCGTCGCGGGCGACGTACGGCTGGAGGGACAGGTCGTCGCCGCGGTCGGCCTGCCGCCGGCCGCGGGGGGTGGACTGGCCGCGCCGGGTCTCGTGGACCTTCAGGTCAATGGCTACGCAGGTGTCGACTTCCTCACGTCCGACCTGCAGAAGTGGCGCATCGCGGAGCGGGCGCTGGCGCGGGACGGCGTCACGGCGTACGTCGCCAACTTGATCACAGCCCCGTCCGACGCCACGGCCGCAGCCCTGAGGACGACGGCCGGTCGCGTCGCGGACGCCGCCGCTGGGGCGCCCGCGAGGACCGGTTCCCGGTGCCTGGGCGCCCATCTCGAGGGGCCCTTCCTCTCGCCGGCCCGACGAGGCACCCACCCGGAACAGCACCTGCGCCTGCCGTCGCGAGAGCTCCTCGAGCCGCTGCTCGCCACCGGCCACGTCGTGGGTGTGACGATCGCGCCGGAGCTGCCAGGTGCCATCGAGGTGATCGGCTGGCTGTCCGCGAGAGGCGTCCTCGTCGCCTTGGGGCACAGCGACGCCACTGCAGAAGTCGCCAACGCCGGCTTCGACGCCGGCGCCAGAACCGTCACGCACGTCTTCAACGCGATGAGCGGGCTGGCCTCTCGTGCGCCCGGCCTTGCAGGGACGGCGCTGGCTCGTGCGGACGTCGCGGTGCAGGCGATCCTGGACCGGCGCCACCTGTCGGCCGAGACGGCCGCCGTCGTGGTGGCCGCTGCTGGGCGACGCTTGGTCCTGGTGAGCGATGCCCTGGCGGCGGCAGGTGCCCTTGACGGCACCTACCGGCTGGGCGACGTCAAGGTGACCAAGGTCGGCGACGAGGTACGACATGCGGGTGGCGGGCTGGCCGGCAGTGCGAGCCCGCTGATGTCGTGCGTCCGTCGGGCGGTGGACGTCGGGGCGACCGTCGAACACGCCCTCGCAGCCGCCTCGTTCCGGCCGGCGCAGCTGATCGGCCGCACTGACCTGGGTCGTTTGCGGCCCGGCGACCGTGCCGACGTCGTCGTCCTCGACGACGCGCTGACGGTGTCCTCGGCGTACGTCTCCGGCACCCGCAC
>DATHAP010000133.1 GCA_035489715.1 Actinomycetes bacterium | reverse complement strand
CGCCCCGTGCAGTCATCTGTGGCGAGGAAGCGCCAACGAGGGGGGTACCGCGCCATGGCAGAAGGTGTCGTCTCCGGAGTCTCCGGGCGGCCGGGCGGGTCGCTGCGTGCTGTGCTGGTCCCACTGGCCCTGGCGCAGTTCATCTGCAGCTTCGCCGGGTCCAACATGAACGTGATGATCAACGACATCAGCGAGGACCTGGACACGACAGTCCAGGGCGTCCAGACGGCGATCACGGTGTTCCTGCTGGTGATGGCTGCCCTGATGATCCCCGGTGGGAAGCTCACCGACCGCTGGGGGCGGAAGCGGTGCTTCCTGCTCGGTCTCACGCTGTACGGCGCGGGTGCCCTGATCAGCGCCGTGTCGCCCACGCTCGGGGTGCTGATCCTGGGCAACTCCATCCTCGAGGGCGTCGGGACCGCCCTGCTGATCCCGCCCGTCTACATCCTGACGACGATGCTGTTCCACGACACCACGTCCCGGGCCAGGGCGTTCGGCGTCATCAGCGGGATGGGCGGCATCGGGGCCGCCGCCGGGCCGCTGCTGGGCGGCCTCATCACCACCGCCATCAGCTGGCGGGCCGCGTTCGTCTTCCAGGCCGTGATCGTCGCGACCATCGTCGTCCTCAGCCGCAAGATCCAGGACCCGGTCCCGCCCGATCCGACCCGACCCTTCGACACCCTGGGAGCAGTCCTCTCGGCAGCCGGCCTGGTCGCCCTGGTCATGGGGATCCTCCAGGCGGACAACAACGCCTGGCTGATGGCGGGCCTGATGGCCGCCGGCGCCTTGCTGCTGCTGTGGTTCTTCGGTCACGTCCGCGCCATGGAGCGCAGGGGCGCGGAGCCGCTGCTCTCCACCGCGCTATTCGCCAACCGGACGTCGAACCTTGGCCTCGTCACGCAGAACATCCAGTGGCTGATGCTGATCGGGACGTCGTTCGTCGTGGCGACGTACCTCCAGGTCGTCCGCGGCTACAACGCCATCGAGACGGGTGTGATCTTCACCGCCGCCACGGTCGGCATCCTCGTCTCGTCGCTCGCTGCGGAACGACTGGCGACGAGGCACCCGCAGCGCAGCCTGATCGTGGCCGGCTTCGTCGTCACGCTGGGCGGGATCTTCCTGCTGCTCGCCATGGTCAAGGGGTCGCCGAGCGCCTGGGCGTTCGCGCCCGGGCTGCTGCTCATCGGCCTGGGGGTCGGCGTCATGCTGACTCCGTCGGTGAACGTCGTGCAGTCGAGCTTCCCCGACGAGCAGCAGGGCGAGATCTCCGGCTTGTCGCGCAGCGTGTCCAACCTGGGCTCGTCGCTCGGCACGGCTGTCGCCGGCACGATCCTCGTCGCCGAGCTGGTCGACTGGTCGTACGGACTGGCGATGACCTCCCTGGCCGTCACCGGCGTCATCGGCCTGGTGGCCGCGCTGATGCTCCCTCGTGAGCCCGCACCGACGGCGGGGAGACTGCCATGACAGAGGCCCATGACAAGGCTCCGTGGCTGCCGCCGCGCTGGTTCGTCCGGCTCTTCTGGCACGCCCACCGCGGCGTCTACCGGGTGACGCGGGGCCACGTCGGCCTCTGGCGTCCCCGGGGCGACCGGTGGGGCACCCTGCGCCTGACCGCCACCGGGCGCCGGTCGCGGACGCAGCGCACAGTGCTGCTCGGCTACGTCGAGGACGGCCCCCGGCTGGTCACCCTGGCGATGAACGGCTGGGCCGAGGCCGAGCCGGCGTGGTGGCTCAACGTCCAGGCCGACCCTGACGTCACGATCGACACCGGTGACGGGCCGCGGCCGGCCCGGGTGCACGCCGCAGAGGGGGACGAGCGGGCCCGCCTGTGGGCGCGGTGGCAGCAGGTCGACACCAACCTGGACGGCTACGCGGCGCTGCGGTCCGCGGAGACCGCGGTCGTCGTCATCGAACCAAGGCCGATGCCCTGACACCGAGAGTGGCGTGGGGACTGAGGTGAGGGCATCGTCGCCTTCATGATCCGGTCGTCGCCGGCACACGTCGGTGCGCACGTACGTCGCCTCGCCTCGCGTGGTGTCGTCACGGTGGCCATCGACGGCTACAGCGGATCGGGCAAAAGCACCTTGGCGGGCCGGCTGGCTCCGTACGGCGGAGCAACAGTCGTGACCGCGGACGACTTCTACCGCGTGATGGATGACGCCGTACGCCGCGAGCTGGCTCCGGAGGAGGCTGTTGCGCGGTACTTCGACTGGGAACGTCTCCGGGACGAGGCCCTGGTCCCCCTCCGCTCAGGGCTGCGGGCGCGATACCGGCCGTACGACTGGGCGACGGGCGGACGCCTGGCGCGACGGACCGTGCAGATCCCGCCGGCGCCAGGCGTCGTGGTCGACGGCGTCTACTCCGCGCGACCGGAGCTGGCGGCCTTCGTCGACCTGTCTGTTCTCGTCGACACGCCCCGGTCACTCCGAGCGCAACGCCTCGCCGAGCGTGGCGACGACGACGGGTGGAACGCCCGGTGGGACGTGGCTGAGCAGGTCTACTTCACGGTCGTCCGCCCACCCGAGTCCTTCGACCTCGTCGTCACCGGCAGCTGAAGCGGCGTTGACAGCCCGTCGGCGCTCAGCGGTGCGACGCGAGCCGGAGCAGCTCGGCGCGGTCGGCGACCTTGGCGCGCGTCCGTCCCTGGGCCGCGCCGGCCGCCCGCTCGGCCGCGTCGACCGCGCACCAGCCGGCCCAGTCAACGACCTGCACGCCGCGACGGGCCAGCAGGGCGTCGATCGCGGCCGGGTCCGGCTCCGCGGCCGCGGGCAAGGCGGGCAGGTCGGCCAGCAGCGTCCGCACAGTCTCGCGGGCATCGTGCTTGTTGGTGCCGATCACCCCGGACGGACCGCGCTTGGCCCACCCGGCGACGTACCAGCCGGTGACGGCGCCACCCTCGCCGACGACCCGCCCCTCCTCGTTGGGCACGACCCCCGCCACCGTGTCGAACGGCAGTCCGGGCAGCGGCAGGCTGCGGTAGCCGACGGCACGCACCACCAGCTGCGCGGCGATGTCGAGCGTCTCGCCGGTCCCGACGGGTGACCCGTCGGGCTCGACCCGGGTGCGCTCCAGCCGGATGCCGGTCACCCGGGGCACGGCAGCGGCCCCCAGCACTGCGACCGGGGCGGTGTGGAAGCGCAGCTGCACCCGGCGGGCCCGACCGGCGGCCGGTCGCCGCGCCCAGCCCTGCAAGACCTCGAGGTTGCGCCGCGCCGCGGGGCTGGTGACGAGCTGCTCGCGGCTCAGGTCGTCGGGCTCGAGGTCGGCCGGGTCGACCAGGACGTCGGCGCCGCCGAGCTCGCCGAGCTCGCGCAGCTCACGGGTGGTGAACCTTGCCTGCACCGGGCCGCGCCGGGCCACCAGGTGCACGTCGCGGACCGCACTCGCGGCGAAGGTCGCCAGCACCCGCTCGGGCACGTCGGTCGCCCGCAGCTCGTCCGGCGTGCGGGCCAGCATCCGCGCGACGTCGCCGGCCACGTTGCCCGCCCCGACGACGACCACCGTCTCCGCATCGAGCCGGAACCGGTCCGGCGCGACGTCGGGGTGGCCGTTGTACCAGGCGACCAGCTCGGTCGCCGAGATGCAGCCGGGCAGGTCCTCCCCCGGCACCTCCATCCGCCGGTCCGCCGCCGCACCGGTCGCGACGAGCACCGCGTCGTAGTGTGCCCGCAGCTCCTCGGGCGTCAGGTCGGCGCCGATGTGGACGTTGCCGAGGAAACGAGCTCCGGGCCGGGACAGCACGGCGCCGAGGGCGTCGGCGATCGACTGGGTGCGCGGGTGGTCGGGGGCGACGCCGTACCGGACCAGGCCGTACGGCGCGGGCAGCCCGTCGAGGACGTCCACGAGTACGTCGTCGGCGTACCGCAGCAGGGCCTCCGTCGCGTAGACCCCGGCCGGCCCGGCTCCGACGACGGCGACCCGCAGCACGCCTGTCACTGTGCCACGGCAGACTCATGCGCCTGCTGGCGGCGCCGGCGGTGCCCCGACCGATGAAGCGAGGGCGTCCGCCGGGTCAGACCAGCCGGTAGTCATGGCAGGGCGGACGGCAGGACGCGAGAAGGGCGGAACGATGGCGCAGGACGACTCGGGGACGAGCACCCGGCGGGGCATCCACTGGAGACGAGCACTGTTGCCCGCGGCGGTGTTGGTCGTCAGCCTGTTCGTGGTGCTCCCGGTGGCCGGCACGCTGGGCGGCAAGCTCAGCACCGTCATCGAGAACGACCAGGCCGCGTTCCTCCCCGACTCCGCCGAGTCGACGAAGTCCCTGGAGCTGGAGACGCGGTTCGCCGGCTCGCAGGACATCCCGGCGCTGATCGTCTGGGAGCGCAAGAGCGGCATCACCGACGACGACCTGGCCGCGGTCACCGAAGCGGTGACCCGCATCGACGCGCTGGACGGCGTGAGCGGCCCGGCGTCGCCACCCATCCCGAGCGAGGACGGCCAGGCGGTGCAGGTCGTGGTGCCCCTGCCGGGTGACAACTCCGCCTTCGAGCGGCTCCCCGGCATCGTCGAGGACGTCACCGAGGCAGCCACCGTCGAGGGGCTGCCGTCCTACGTGACCGGGCCCGGCGGGCAGTTCGCCGACTTCGCCGCGGCCTTCGAGGGCATCGACGGCAAGCTGCTCTTCACCACCGTCGGCGTCATCCTGGTCATCCTGCTGCTGATCTACCGCAGCCCGGTGTTCGTCCCGGTGCTGTTGTCGGCCGGCCTCGCGCTGACGCTCGCCCAGGCGGTCGTCTACCTGCTGGCGAAGGGCGGTGTGCTCACCGTCGACGGGCAGAGCCAGGGCATCCTCTCCGTCCTGGTGCTGGGCGCGAGCACCGACTACGCGCTGCTGCTCATCAGCCGCTTCAAGGAGGAGCTGCACGTCGAGGACTCGTGGTCGGTCTCGATGCGCAAGGCGCTGCGCGGCGCCTTCCCGCCGATCGCGGCGTCGGGTGCGACCGTCATCCTCGGCCTGCTCTGCCTGCTGCTCTCCGACCTCAACAGCAACAAGTCTCTCGGTCCGGTGGGCGCCATCGGCATCGCCTGCGCGGTCGTCTCCATGACCGTCTTCCTGCCCGCTCTCCTGATGCTCGCGGGACGCTACTGGTTCTGGCCGTTCGTGCCGCGCCACGACAACGTCGCCGGCCACGAGCAGGGTCTCTGGGGGCGGGTCGCCGCCCTGGTCGGGCGCCGGGCCCGGCTGGTCTGGGCCGTCACCGCGGCCGTGCTGGCCGGCCTCGCCCTCTTCTCCACCCAGCTGAACGCCGACGGGCTGACGACCGCCGAGCAGTTCACCACCGAGGTCGACTCCGTCGTCGGCCAGGACGTGCTGGCGGACCACTACCCGGCGGGCAGCGGCGTGCCGGTCAGCGTCATCGGCAAGGAGGCCGATGCCGACCGCCTGCTCGAGGTCGTGCGCGACACCCCGGGCATCGCCTCCGCCGAGCTCACCACCACCGGGCCGGCGTCGGCGACCGGGCAGACCGAGCCCGGTGGTCCGCCGAAGGTGGTCGACGGCCAGGTCCAGGTCGAGGCTGTGCTCACCGTGCCCTCCGACAGCCCCGAGGCCGAGCAGACCGTGCTCCGCCTGCGCGAGGCGGTCGACGAGGTCAGCACCGACGTCCTCGTCGGCGGCGGCACCGCGGTCGTCTACGACATCGAGCAGGAGTCGGCCCGCGACACCCGCGTCATCATCCCGGCGATCCTGGTGATGATCTTCCTGGTGCTCGCCCTGCTGCTGCGGGCCCTCGTCGCCCCGCTGCTGCTCGTGGCCACCGTGGTGCTGTCCTTCTTCGCCACGCTCGGGGTGTGCGCGGTCGTCTTCGACCGCGTCTTCGGCTTCGCCGGCACCGACCCGTCGTTCCCGTTGTTCGCGTTCGTGTTCCTGGTCGCCCTCGGCATCGACTACAACATCTTCCTGATGACCCGGGTGCGCGAGGAGGCGCAGGTTCATGGGACCCGGGGCGGGACGCTGAAGGGACTCGCAGTCACCGGCGGCGTCATCACGTCGGCGGGTGTGGTGCTGGCCGCGACCTTCTCGGCCCTGGGCGTGTTGCCGCTCGTCCCCTTCGCCGAGCTCGGGTTCGCGGTCGCGTTCGGCGTGCTGCTCGACACGCTCGTCGTCCGGTCCCTCCTGGTGCCGGCGCTGGTCCACGACATCGACGACCCGGTGTGGTGGCCGTTCCCGCTCCCTCGCAAGGCACCGGCCGAGGAGCCCGAGGTGGTCGGCGCGGCAGCGACATGAGCGACGACCACGTCCAGCCCACGTCCGTGGCCGAGTGGCGCCGGTGGCTCGAGCAGCACCACGGGTCGAGCTCAGGCGTCTGGCTGGTGTCCTGGCGGTCTCGCACCGGCAAGCCGCCACAGGTTCCCTACGACGACGCGGTCAGCGCGGCCCTGGCGTTCGGCTGGATCGACAGCAAAGCGCGCACGCTCGACGACGAGCGCGCCGCACAGTGGTACTCCCCCCGCAGGCCCACCAGCGGCTGGTCCCGGTCCAACAAGACCCGGGTCGAGCGGCTGCTCGCCGAGGGCCGGATGGCACCGGCCGGGCAGGCGGCGATCGACACGGCCAAGACCAACGGCACCTGGAACCTGCTCGACGACGTGGAGGACCTCGTCGTGCCGCTCGACCTGGCGAAGGCCTTCCGCGCCCACCCCGGGTCTGCCGCGACCTGGGAGACCTTCCCGCCGTCGGCCAGGCGCGGCATCCTTGCGTGGATCGTCACGGCCAAGCGGCCGGAGACCCGCGCGAGGCGCGTCCAGGAGACGGCGGAGAAGGCGGCCCGCGGCGAGCGGGCCAACCAGCCGCCCCCGAGGCGGACGACCTGACTCGACCGCGGAACGGACCGACCGCTCATGCCTGAGCACGCCCGCACCTCTCCCGCCACTCCCGCGACCGCGCGCCGTCTGGGCACGGAGTTCCTCGGCACCTTCTGGCTGGTCTTCGGCGGCTGCGGCTCGGCCGTCGGTCACGTGTCGGGCGGTCACTTCGACCCGGCCGTGACGGTCGGGCTCGCGATGGCGTAGGGGTTCTCCATAGCGCGGCGCCTTGTTCGCCGGCGGCGACGCGATCGCCCCGCTGTGGCTGTTCATCCTCGCGCCGTTGGCCGGCGCGCTGATCGCCGGCGCGACGTAGGCCCTGGTGGTCGGCAGCAGCGATGCGGTCGCCCCGCTCGAGGAGGCGACCGAGGCCTGAGCCTCAGTCCTGGTCGGCCCGGCTGCGCGCGGCCCGGCGGCGGTCCCTGCGCGCGAAGGCCCTGCCGAGGGCGTACATCACGCCCATCTCCGCGACGAGGAGCAGCACGAACCAGACCAGCAGCTCCACGGCACCGATGTCGCCGGCACCGGCCGCAGCAGCCAGCAGCAGGTACATGAGCACCGCGACGACGAACAGCGTCAGCAGCGCGACCAGCTTGCGGAACGGCGACACCCGCTCAGCATGGTGGGTCGCGTCTGCGCACCGCTACCCGGCCTCCACCGAGCTTCCCGCCCTGGCTGCCAGCCGGGCCCGCATCGATTCGGCGAGGGCGACCACCGCGGTCATTGGCCGCACCAGGACCGCGAGCTCGACGACGGTGCCGTCGGCGCCGGTGCGCAGCAGGTCGGTGCCCTCGAGCTGGCAGCCGGCGACCGTGGCCCGGAAGACCAGCGCGTGGTCAGTGCCGTCCGGGGCGCCGATCTCCTGCACGTAGCGGAAGTCCTCGAACACCTCGATGGCCGCCCGCAGGATCGGCGCGACGGTGTCGCGCCCGACATAGGGCCGGAAGACGACGGGGCTGCGGAAGACGACGTCCTCGGCGAGCACGGCGATCAGCGCGTTGGGGTCGCGGGCCTCGACGGCGCGACGGAACGGGTGCATCAGCGGTTCTCCTCCTTCGGCTGCCTTGTCGCGGCGCGCGCGGTCGACCGCAGGATGTCGCGGCGGATCAGCCCGGAGCCGGCCCGGATGAGCAGCCAGTAGCAACGGAAGGCTCGCCGGGACCACCGATCGGTGCAGACGACCCGGGTCGTCGTGCGCAGGAGCGTGCCGCGGCGGTCCGGGAGCAGCTCCCAGTCAGTGAGGTACTTCGCCCAGCCCGGCGCGGCGAAGGCCTCGAGGTCGCGCAGGGACGCGATCGGGTGACGCGGTGGGTGCAGCCGCCACGGCTGCGCCACGGCGCCCCCGACCGCGTAGGCACCGGGCTCGACGTGCAGCACGGCCACCGGACCGGCCTCGAAGAGCGGGCGGTCCGGACGGTCCGGGTCCACACCGAGCTGGCGGACCCGCACCAGGGCCCGGGTCAGCGTCAGGTCGCCCAGCGTGATCGCGGTGAGGGCGGCCCAGACCGCCTCCGGTGGCGCGGCGATCCGGCGCTGGTGCACCTCCT
>DATHAP010000132.1 GCA_035489715.1 Actinomycetes bacterium | reverse complement strand
GACTGCGGCGGCGAGGCAGTTGAGCAGCGTCGTCTTCCCGGCCTGGGTGCCGCCGGCGACCAGGATGTTCAGCCCGCTGGCGACCGCGGCTTCCAGGAAGCCGGCCGCCTGCGCCGTCAACGTGCCGAGGGTCACGAGGTCCTCGAGGTGGCTGGCCCGCACGACGAACTTGCGCACGTTGACCGACCAGTGAGCGCGGGTGATGTCGGGGATGGCGACGTGCAGGCGTGAGCCGTCGGGGAGCACCGCGTCGACGAACGGTGTCGAGAGGTCGACCCGCCGACCGGACGACTTCAGCATCTTCTCGACCAGGTCGCGGACCTCGTCGGCCGTCAGGACGGTGTTCGTCAGCTCGTGCACGCCGTGCCGTGCCACCGAAGACCTTGGTCGGCTCGTTGATCCACACCTCCTCGACCGTCGGGTCGTCGAGGTACTGCTGCAGCGGGCCGAAGCCGGCGACGGCGTCGAACACCTTGCGGGCGGCGTGCCCGTGGTCGTCGATCGGCGGCAGGATGCCTGTGGTGCTGCGCTCGTCGTAGTCCGCGAGGACCTCGTCGACCAGCCAGCGCACGGTGCCGGGGTCGGCCGCCGGGTCCAGCCCACGACGACGGACGAGCTCGCGGACCTCGTCTTCGACGACGGTGATCGCCAGCACTGCGCCTCCCCCGTCCCTATCGGGCGCCGGAGGACCTGCAACCCCCGGTGATGGGACCTTTCACCGCAAACCGTCCCGACGTCAAGACCCCATCTCGGTGCTGTGGACGAAGGCCCCCACGGCTGATCGAGCGGGTGCTTGCACACCTGTCGTCGACCTTCGAGACGGCGCCCGGATGCCGCGCAAGGCCCGCCCGCCACCGGTCGCGGCAGCCGGATCGGAGCGGGCCACGGGCAGCCAGGCACCGTCATCAATCGATCATCGTCCTGGATCGCCAGCGAGCAGTCATCGGCAGCCTCGGACCGACCGCCAGGGCCCAGGCGGTTGCGGCTGGCTCCACGTCTCTCCTGCTCTACCGCACGCCCGTGAGCCCGGCGCCGGCGGAGTAGAGGCCGTCCAATCTATAGACGGAGCCGTGAGCCGACCTGGTGAGCGAAGACAGGTAGATCAGCGATGTCCGTGGGTCGACTGCCCCTGCCGGGACCTTGCTGCTCGAGACGCGGTCGTTCGGATCCTGTGGTTCCGAGGCGGCGGATGCAGGACCAAGCCCGCTGGCAAGGCAGGCGGCCACCAGCACTGTTCCCGCGGGCAACTTGCCCTTCACGAATGCGACGTTCACGACGTACCTCCTGCGCTTGTGCCATGCGCCAAAGACATGGCGGTCTTGTCGGTGCTGGGCCCGAGGTCGGCGCCCGTCTGCAGCCTGGTTGCACCGTCTGACCGGTGCTGTCGCCGGTGAGACACCCGCGGGGTCGAGTCTGTGTGAGCCTCGACTCAGCGTGTCGGGATCTGGTCCTAGAGCGGACGCCGGTACGCGCGCTACGGGCAGTGCACGTCAACGCGCGCCAACGGTGCCCGACCGGTCGATCACCGCCTGGCGCGGGCGGGCGCGGCGCGTGGCACCCACCGGACGGACTGCGGTGCGCCGTCAACCGGCAGTGGGGCTCGTAGCCGACGACACCGGGCTGGCGCAGCCCGCACCGGGTCAGTTCACGACCGAAGCCCAAGGCTCCCGACAGACGCCCGCGATCCAGCGCCGGCGCAACCGCATCGTCCGTCGCCTTGTGTCCTGCATCACGCGGTCGCTCCCGGCCGGTGTCTCCTCCATGACAGCGCCGGTAAACCGTCCGGCACAGGGTCGTGGCAGGTGCTGATCCGCACCGATCCAGAAGCAAGGAGAACGGCCATGACCCGGACCACCCTTTCCAGCCTGGCCCGCTGCGCGGCGAGCACCGCTGTCGTCACCGGCGCGGCTGTCCTCGTCACCGCTCCGGCCTATGCGGGCATCGCCCCTGAAGCCCCGGTTGCAGTCAGCTCGGCGTCGCAGAAGAACAACCAGCCAGGCAAGGCACAGGTCGAACACGACGAGCGCGTCGCCGCGAACTACAGTCCGGGCCCCCAAGTGAAGGCACAGATCGAAGGCTTGGAGCGCGCACAGGTCGACGCGAAGCTGGCGCCAGGGACCTCGGGGCAGACGTCGGAACCTTCCGCACCGTCGTCGATTCCGATGGCATTGCTCCTGCTCGGAGCCGGACTGGCCACCGGCGCGGCCGGCTACACGGTCTACCGCTTCCGACAGCACGGGCCTGTCGGGGCTGCCCCCGCCTGATCCATAGCAGAGATCGCCGGGACAGCCGGCCGGCGCGGCTGGCGGACGGATCCGCCCGTCAGTCGATCGTTGATCCACCCCTCCTCGACCAGCTCGCGGACCTGGTCCTCGACGACGGCGATGGCGAGCACCGGCACGCGAGCTGTGGACGACGGCGGGACGAGCCTGAGCCCTGTGGACGACGGTCACGTGGCGTGGTCGGTCCGCGGCAACATCTGACAGGTGGACCTTGACCTGGTCGTCGACCTCACCGGCGACGTCACTGACGATCGCCATGGGTCCGGCGGCGAGGTCGTCGTGGCGGTCCGGGTCGCGCGCGGGACGGCGTTCGGGGCCGTACGCCGTCAGGTCGCGACGGCGGCCGGTTGTGCCGCGAGCCCGTTCTGGTGCGGCGACCGGAAGGTCACCGACGACGACGTCATGGGGCTCCACCCGCTGCTGCACGGGGCGACACTTCGCAACCGGGCGGGTAGGCCCACCCAAGACGGCCTTCCTGCGGCCGGGTCGCCGGGTGCGGTGGTGCTGGCCGTGCGGTCCGGGCCGGCGTGTGGCGACGTCCAGGTGCTGACACCCGGGCAGCACGTGGTGGGTCGCAATGCCTCGGCCGACGTCGTGGTCGACGACCCCGAGATGTCCCGGCACCATGCATCGGTCGTCGTGGGCCCACCTGGCACCGCGCCGGCCGTGCGCGACCTCGGCTCGACGAACGGGACATTCGTCGACGGGGTGAGCACCGGCTCGGAGGGCCGTGCCGTGGGAACGGGCAGCGACCTGCGGATGGGGGCATCGACGATGTCGCTGGCGGCGGCTCCGGTGGCGGCGGCCGAGCGGGCGTCGTGCCGGGCCGACGGGTCCGGCCGCCTGCTGCTCAACCGGCCACCGCGACCCGCTGCCGCGCCACCCGCGGCGACCGTGGCATGGCCGGACGAGCCGGTGGGGCGGGTCCGAACGCGCCTCAACCTGCTCGCGGTGGCCGTCCCGCTCGTGGGGGCACTGGTCCTCGCCGCTGTGACCCGCACGCCCGGCTTCCTCATGATCGCGGCCTTGTCGCCCCTCTTTCTCGTCGGGTCGTGGGCGGGCGACCTGCTGTCCGGGAGGCGGTCCGCCCGCGAGGCGCGGTGCGAGCACGAGCGCGCACTGTCGTCAGCCCGTGCCCACGTCGCGGCGGCCGTGTCCGCCGAGGAGTCGTGGTGGCGGTCGACGTGCCCCGACCTGGCCGCGCTGCTCTGGTCCGTGGCCGTCCCACGATCCGACGTGTGGTGCCGTCGACCGGGAAGACCGGACTTCCTCCTCTGCCGGCTCGGTCTCGGGGACCGCCCCGCACGGATCGCCACGACCGGCAAGGATCAGCCGTCCGAGCCACCGCGGCTCTCCCGGATCCCGGTCGCGGCCGGGCTGACGGATGCCGGGGTGCTCGGCATCGCTGGACCCCGCTCGTCCCTGCTGCCCACGGTCAGGGCACTGGTGGCTCAGGTCGCCGGCTGGCACAGCCCGTCCGACGTGTCGCTGGTCGTGCTCAGCGCTGCCGACGCGGACTGGGCCTGGACCCGGTGGTTGCCCCACGGGACCTATCCCAAGTCAGGTGACTCGCGCGCCGCGTTGTTGTCCGAGCTCGACCGACGAATGGCCGCCCGAAGGTCTGGTGTCGACAGCGAGAAGCCGGTCGTGGTCATCGTCATGGACGGGGCCGAGGCGCTGCGCCGGCTGCCCGGCACGCGCCGACTGCTGACCGAGGGACCTGCTGTCGGGCTGGTCAGCATCTGCTGCGAGCGGGACCTCACCGCCCTTCCCGCCGAGTGCACGGTAACCGTGGAGCTCGGCATCGGGCGGGGCTCCCTCGGCAGGCTCGTGGAGAGGGACGGCACGACGTCCACCTTCCTGGGCGAAGGCGTCGACTCCGGCTGGGTGCGGCGGTTCACCAGTGCCGTAGCCCCACTTCGCGACGCGTCCGGCGTCGAAGGCGGGCCGGGCGACATCCGGCTCCTCGACCTGTGCGGTACCGGCGCCCCCGACCCGCAGGCGGTGGTGTCGAGCTGGCGGAGGCATCCGACCGGGACGGGTGTGCCACTTGGCGTCGGGACCGGCGGTCGACCGGTGCAGGTCGACCTGGCGCGGGACGGGCCGCACGCTCTGGTGGCCGGCACCACGGGCTCAGGCAAGTCCGAACTGCTCCAGACCCTGGTCTGCGCGCTGGCGCTGGCCAACCGTCCGGACCGGTTGTCCTTCGTGCTGGTCGACTACAAGGGCGGTGCGGCGTTCCGTGAGGCTGCCCGGCTGCCGCACACCGTCGGCCTGGTCACCGACCTCGACGGACGGCTCAGCGCACGCGCCCTGCGATCGATGCGCGCCGAGGTGCGTCGACGCGAGCGGGCGTTGCGCGACGCCGGCTGCACCGACTTCGCGACGTACGAGAGCAGCTCTGGCGATCTCCTCCCCCGGTTGGTCCTGGTGGTCGACGAGTTCGCCGCGCTGGTCGAGGACCTGCCGGACTTCGTCGGAGGTCTGGTCGCGATCGCTGCGCGGGGCCGGTCGCTCGGCATCCATCTGGTGCTGGCGACGCAACGCCCGGCGGGAGTCGTGAGCGCCGACATCAAGGCCAACACCAACCTGCGGATCGCCCTGCGGGTGCTCGACCCGGCCGACTCCGTGGACGTCGTCGACTGCAGAGACGCAGCGGCCATCGCGGGCACCTCGGCGGGACACGCCGTCCTGCGGACGGGCAGCGACCCCGCCGTGCACCTGCAGGTCGCCCGGGTGAGCGGCCGCGCTGCCGGCGCCGGCCCCTCCACGTGGGTCCGACGCGTCACCGCCGGCGGCGCAACTGCTGCCGGCGGCGCTACTGCTGCCGGCGGCCAACCGGTCGGTGGCCGGGACGTCGGTTTCGCCGCGAAGGCAGACGACGACCGCACGGACCAGACCTTGCTCGTCGACGCGATCCGGGCCGCGGCGCAGGAGATCGGCGCAGCTCCTTCGACGGCGCCGTGGCTGCCGCCGTTGCCGGCCACGGTCGAGCCCCACCAGCTCCCGCACGGGACACCCGGAGAGGTGGCACTCGGACTTGTGGACCTGCCGGGTGAGCAGCGGCGCGACGCGCTCACCCTCGCCCTCGACGGTGGGCACCACCTGCTGGTGGTCGGCGGGCCACGCAGCGGCCGTACCAGCGCCCTGCGCCTCGCTGCCCGGCAGCTGGCCGCACGGCACCCGCCGGACGCCCTGCACGTCCACGCGCTGGACCTGAGCGGCGGCCTCGCCGACCTCACTGCCCTCCCGCACTGCGGCACCGTGGCGGGACGGGAGGACGCGAGCCGGGCAGCTCGACTGGTCGAGCTGCTGGTCGGCGAGGTCGACCGGCGCCAACGGCGCCGCCCGGCATGGGCGTCCGAGGGAGACCGGGTCGGGCCGGCTAGCACCGACCCGTGGGTCCTCCTGCTCGTCGACGACTGGGAGGCGGTGGTGAGCGGGTTCGAGGACCTCGACCACGGTCGGGCGGTCGGGTTGCTGGACCGGGTGGTCCGCGAAGGCGGTTCGGTCGGCTTCCGCGTCGTGGCGGCCGGTGGGCGCGGGGCGCTGACCGGGCGGGTCAGCTCCTCGATAGCCGACCGGGTCGTGCTCCGGCTGCCCGATCCCACCGACTACGCGTTGGCCGGGGTCGCGCCACGGGACGTACCCGCCGTGATGCCGCCGGGGCGTGGGCTGGTGCTGCCCGGCGGGCACGAGGTGCAGCTCGCCCGTCCGGGTCCGCCGGTCGGCAGTGTGGACCTGGTCGGCGGCGTGGGCGTGGCCGACGGCGTGGGCGTTGGCGACGGCGCAGGGACGATCGGCGGCGCAGGTCCGGTGCGGCTGCGCGCCCTGCCCGCCAGGGCGCGTCTGGACGAAGCCCTGGTTTACGGCAAGGAGTTCGCGGACGGGACCGGGTGGGTCCTCGTCGGCTTCGGCGGTGACGAGGCGGGCGCCGTCGGCGTGGACCTGGTGGCCGCCGGCCCCGCCATGCTGGTGGCAGGTCCCCCGGGCAGCGGGCGGTCGACCGCGCTGGTGGCGATGGCGCGATGGCTGGTCCAGGAAGGACGGCCGGTGGCCCTCGTGACCCACCCGCGGTCCCCGCTGCACGCGGTGGGTGCCGGGTGGGCGTGCACCCGGGTGCCTGCCGACGACGATCGCCTGCTGCGGGAGATGGCCGCCGGGCCGGACGGGCTCACCGTGCTGGTCGACGATGTGGAGGCGATCGCGGACACCGTCGTCGAACAAGCGCTGCAGGAGCTCGTGCGGCCCGGTGCCACGGCAGCCGTGTCGGTCGTGGTGTCCGGCACCACGTCCGAGCTCGCGGCGACGTACCGCGGTCTCGCGGTCGACGTCCGCCGGTCCCGGACCGGCCTCCTCCTCGGGCCGCCGAGGCCGGTCGACGGCGACCTGCTGGGCACCCGGCTGCCGCAGGCGATGACGACACCGGGCCCGCCCGGGCGGGGGGTGCTCGTCGTCCGCGGTCGTCCGCTGCTGGTGCAGGTGCCCGTCGACCAGGAGTGAGCGAAGCAGCAGTCCGGCAGCCGGGGAGACGACTCGGGCGCTCAGACCGAGAGGCTGACCGGGAACGTCGAGACCCAGATCGCGGCGCCGAGAAACACCGTGCACCCGATGAGCAACGTGGTCAGTCGCAGGGCCGGCGCCGTGAGCTTGGTGCTGATGCCGGCGAAGAAGAGCGCGACGGCGCACAGGACGACACCCAGCACGTAGTTCGAGCCGCGCTGGATGTCCTGCCGCACGTCGGCGGCGAGGACCTCGGCCTGCGCGTCGAGCCGCCTGGCCTCCTCCCGCGCGGCGAGGCGGTACTGCGGCATCCGGAAGGGGGTCAGCGGGGCGTCCTCGTTGACCAGCGGCCGCTCGGCGATCCAGGCCTCCACCGCCGGAGCGAACTCCGGCCGGAACCTGGCCCGGTAGAAGTCGGCGAGCTCCTGCTGGTCCTGCGCGTAGGCGTCGACCCACTGGCTGAACGTCGCGACGTCGACCTCGGTCTGGGTGTTGGCGAGGTCGGACGCGCGGACCGCCTGGAAGCGGGCCGCGCTCGCCGCCGCGGCCGACCTCGCCTGCTCGCCGTTCCAACGGGTGGCCTGGTAGCTGCACCACGCCGTGACCACCGCCGCGAGGGCCAGCAGCACGGTGGCGCCGATCTCTACCACGGCAGCGGTCCGAACCGCCCGGGTCACCGCGGCCGGCCGAGCTGGTCGCAGGGCAACGCTCCCCGGTTCCCCACGCCCTTGAGCTCCACCTCGAGGATCTGCAGCGTCCGGTCCATGGCGGTCGGCTGCAGCCCGCCCGCACCTTCCTGGAACGGGTGGTCCAGGAAGCGGATCAGCATGAGCAGCACGATCATGACCAGCGTGACCGACCCGACCTGGACGCCCTGGACCAGGCGCGCCTCCCCCGAGTCGGCGAAGAACATCATGAACACGAAGATCACGAGCGCCGTGAAGATGAGGGCGGCCCACAGCGGCCAGGGGATGATCCCCTCCGCGCCGTGCAGCCGGTCCAGCCTGGCCTGCTCCCGGTCCGAGGTCTGGTCGAGCCACTTGGCGAAGGCCGTCTCCTCGTTGCTCGTCGTCGGGCTGGTGCCCTGGACGGTCTCGAACATGTCCAGGCCCCAATGGTTGATGTCGTCGCCCTGGGAACCGGACTCCATGCGCGGCCACTCGGTGCCCACGACGTACCTGCCGTAGCAGATGAGCTGGCCGCCCAGCGTGGTGGACACGTCCGGCGGCAGGAACTGCGCGGTCTCGAACTGCTGGGCCACCGTGAGGGCCTCGGTCTCCGCGCCGCTGCGGGTCTCGTCGAAGCTGGCGAACGCCAGGAAGACGATGAAGCCGAGCAGCACCGAGAAGCCGGTGGCGAGCACGCCGAACATCCCGGCCGCCCGGTCGCCGTCGTTGAAGAAGCTGCCGTCGGGGGCCCGACGCCGCACGACGAGCAGCAGCGCCACGACCGCGCCGGCGGCGGCCAGCGCGACGACGACACCCAGGACCAGGTTGATCTCGCCACAGTGCTGGTGACCGTGAGTCGACGGCATCCCCCTCTCCGGGTGAACCGGGGGCGTTCAGCACAATGACCGGCGTGACCGACCCCACCGTCCGGCCGGCGACGGTCGAGGACGTGCCGGAGATCCTGGTGATGATCCGCGAGCTCGCGGACTACGAGCGGTCGTTGCCCGAGGTGAAGGCCACCGAGGAGCAGTTGCGCGCCACGCTCTTCGGCCTCGACCCGAAGGTCTTCGGTCACCTCGCCGTCGACGACGTGACCGGCCACGTGGTCGGGATGGCGATCTGGTTCCTGTCGTACTCGACCTGGCTCGGGGCCCACAACCTCTACCTCGAGGACCTGTACGTCCGGCCGGAGGCCCGGGGCAGCGGGCTCGGCCGGCTGCTGCTGCGGACGCTGGCCGGCATCTGCGTCGACCGCGGCTACCCGCGGCTCGAGTGGTGGGTGCTGGACTGGAACCCGGCCCGCGACTTCTACGCCGCGATCGGCGCGGACGCGCTGGCCGAGTGGATCCCCTACCGGGTCGACGGCGAGGCCCTGCGCCGGCTGGCTCAGAAGTAGCCCTGCGGCGGCTGGCTCAGAAGTAGAAGTACGGGTCGAGCACCCGGACCCGGCTGACCGCGCCGACCGGCAGGTCGTTGAGATCTGCGGCCCTGCGGATCGCCTCCGCGTCCGGGGCGTCGTAGACGCAGAACGTCTTCGCCTTGTCCTCCGTGACGTACGACGTCACCCACGTGACGCCGTACTCCGCGTTGTGCTCGACGATGCCGAGGACCGTCTTGGCGCCCTCGTCGCTCATCGGCACGAGCAGGCCGTCGGGGAAGAAGCGCTCCACCACGAACCGGGGCATGTCGGTCCTCCTTGCTCTGGACTTGCGGGAAGTCGGCTGGCCGGACCGTGACTCGGTCGGCGGGACTCCAGTGGGCCGTGTGCGCCCCGCTGCCCCAACGGCTGCGCGCCCCATCTTGTGGGCGTGACCGCCCCATGTTTGGCGTCAGCCGTTGTCAGGACGGCCGCGGAGCGTGACGATCACCGGCATGGACCTGTGGGAGCGCGAGGGTGCCCTGGTCGCCCTCGAGGGCGAGCTCCGGCGCAGCGCCGGAGGCGGCCGCGTCGCCCTGGTGGCCGGCGAGGCCGGCATCGGAAAGTCCTCGGTGGTGACCGAGTTCACCCGCCGGGCGGCGACGACCGCCCGCGTCCTGTGGGGCGCCTGCGACCAGCTGGTCACCCCACGTGCCCTGGGTCCGCTGCACGACATCGGCCGTGCCACCGGCGGCGTCCTGGCCCAGCGGCTGGCCGACACCGCTGGCCCGCAGGAGATCTACTCGGCCTTCCTCGACGAGGTCACCGACCCCCAGCAGCGGCACCGCGCCCTGGTCGTCGTCGAGGACGCCCACTGGGCCGACGAGGCGACCCTGGACTGGCTCACCTTCCTCGGCCGGCGGATCACGCGGCTGCCCGTCCTGCTCGTCGTCACCTACCGCGACGACGAGGTGGGGCCCGACCACCCCCTGCGCCGGGTGCTCGCCGCGATGCCCGCCGACGTCACCAGCCGCGTCGTCCTGTCGCCCCTGTCGGAGGAGCGCGTCCTCGAGGAGGCCGCCCGGGCCGGCCGTGACCCGCGCCTGGTCCGCCGCCTAGCCGGGGGCAACCCGCTGCTGGTCACCGAGCTGCTCAAGGACCCCGGCAACGACGCGCCCACCGCGGTGCAGGACCTGATCCTCGACCGGCTGCGCCACCTGCCCGCCGCAGCCCGCGACCTCGCCCACCTGGTCGCCGTCGTGCCCACCCGGACGGACGACTGGCTCGTCGCCGCGGCGCTGGAGGACAGGGGCGATGGGGAGGCGCCTGTTGACGTGGCCATCGCGGCCGGCGTCCTGGTGCCGGCGGGAGCCACCGGCGACGGGCTCGGCTATCGCCACGAGATCCTGCGCCAGGCGGTGGAGCGCTCGATGTCCCCGACCCGCCGCGCCGGCATGCACGCGGCCGTACTCGCCGCTCTCGAGGGGCAGGGCGCCGAGCGCGACGTCGACCCCGGACGGCTGGTGCACCACGCTCTGGGCGCCGGCGACCCGGACGCCGTCCTCCGCTACGCCCAGGTCGCGGGAGACCTCGCCGCGAGACAGGGCGCCCACCGGGAGGCCGCGGCGCACTACGTCGCCGCCACCGAGCACGCCCACCGGCTCCCGGACGAGGAGCAGGCCGAGCTCGTCGACCACGCCGCAATGGAGTGCTACCTGGTCGGCCGGTTCCAGGAGTCGTTGGACCTGTGGCGGCGGGGCGCCGACCTGCGCGAGCAAACGGGGGATCTGGAGGGCATGGGGAACGACCTGGGCTGGGTCGGCCGTCTCCTCTGGTGGGCCGGCAACACCGCCCAGGCACTGGCGGTCTCGGAGCACGCGACAGAGGTGCTGGAGGCCCTTCCGCCGAGCCCTGCCCTGGCCCGGGTATACGGACAGCTGGCCCGTTTGCACCTCACAGCCCATCGGGCCGGAGACACCTTGCACTTCGGGCAGAAGTCGGTCGACCTCGCGAAGGAGCTCGGGGACACCGGGACCTACCTGCACTCGCGGATGGCGATGGCGACCGCCCGGGCGATCAACGGCGATCTCTCCGCCGTGACCGACCTGGCGGAACTCGCTGTCGAGGCCGACGACGCCGGCTACACCGAGGTCGCAGCCCGAGCCCTGATCAACGTGGCCAGCATGACCCCGGACGAGCTGGCGGAGTACGGCCCGGTGGCGGTGGACCGCTTCGCCACCTGCGAGCGCTACGTCCGCCGGCACGACATGGACGGCTTCCTCGAGCACCTGAACGGCGCCCGGGCCCGGATGCACCTCGAGCGCGGGGACTGGACGGAGGCGCTGAGCTATGCCGACGGCGTCCTGGCGTCGCGGCAGATCATGCCGATGAACGCCGTCCTGCCGCTGATGACCAAGGCCCGGGTGGCGGCGGCCCGCGGCGCACCCGACGCCGAGCAGCTCCTGCTCGAGGCGGCCGCTGCCACCGCCGACATCGAGGACATCGCGATGCAGGCCCCGGTCGCGGACGGCCTGGCCGAGCTCTACATCTGGCGCGGCGAGGACGACAAGGCCCGCCAGGTCCTGCGCGACGCCCTGGTGATGGCCGGCCGCACCAGCCAGAACGAGTTCATCGTCGGACGCCTGGCCTGGCGGCTGCACCAGGCCGGCGGCGACGACCCGCTGCCCGAGGTCGCGGCCGCGCCGTTCCGCGACATGGCCGAGGGGCGCTGGGCCGAGGCGGCCGCCGAGTGGGGCCGGCGCGGCGCCACCTACCTGCGCGCCATGGCCCTGGTCCAGGGCGACGAGACGGCCGCGGCCGAAGGGCTGCGCATCCTCGACGGGCTCGGCGCGGTCAAGCCGGCCGAGCACGCCCGCGCCGGGATGCGTGCCCGCGGAATGACCCGGGTCCCCCGCGGCCCCCGGCGGTCGACGGCGAGCAACGCTGCCGGCCTCACCGAGCGCGAGGCCGAGGTCCTCGCCCTGGTCACCGAGGGCCTCACCAACGCCGAGATCTCCCGCCGGCTGACGCTCTCGCCCAAGACCGTCGGCCACCACATCTCGGCGATCCTCGCCAAGCTCGGCGTCAGCAGCCGCGGCCAGGCCGCCGCCGCGGCGCACCGGCTGGACCTGGTGCCCTGACGGCGGGTCCCGGCCCGCCCAGGATGTACCGTTCTCGCGGCAACACCTGCGGGCCCGCTCGACCACGACGGGACGCGACCGCCAGTGCCGACGGGAGGGCCAGCGTGAGCGAGTCGACCACCAGTGCGGGGGTCACCGTGGACGGATCCACCGCCGCGGTCGAGGACGCCGTCGAGATCAGGCTGCCCGCCGACTCGGCCTACCTCTCCGTGCTGCGCACGGCCACCGCCGGCCTCGCGGCCCGACTCGACTTCACCCTCGACGAGATCGAGGACCTGCGGATCGCGGTCGACGAGGCCTGCGCGATGCTGCTGCCCCACGCCATCGAGACCGCCCAGCTGTCCTGCCGCTTCCGGCTGGACCCGTCCACCCTCGAGGTCACCGTCACCATCCCGACGACGCGGGGCCAGCTGCCCGAGCGCGACACCTTCTCCTGGACCGTCCTGTCCGCCCTGGCCGGCGAGGTCGACACCGGGCTCGACGACGAGCGCCGGGTGTGGATCCGGCTGCGCAAGCGCCGCTCGGCAGGGGTCGCGTGAACAGCGCGGCGGAGCAGGCCGAACGCGGGGACACCGAGGCGGGTGTGCCCGACGCACGCGCGCACGGCGTGCCGGACGGGCAGACCGAGACCGACCTGCAGGAGGCTGACGTCACCCAGGCCGTCGTGGCCGCCGAGGGCGAGGAGCCGGCACCGCGGCCGACCTCGCGACTCTCCGTCGACCGCGAGCGCACCCGCGAGCTCTTCACCGAGCTGCAGTCGGCGCCCGAGGGCGACCCGCGCCGCCAGCGGGCCAGGGACGCCCTCGTCGAGCAGCACCTGCCTCTCGTCGAGCACCTGGCCCGGCGCTTCCGCAACCGCGGCGAGCCCTACGACGACCTGGTGCAGGTCGCCACGATCGGGCTGATCAAGTCCGTCGACCGCTTCGACCTCGAGCGCGGCGTCGAGTTCTCGACCTACGCCACGCCCACCATCGTGGGCGAGATCAAGCGGCACTTCCGCGACAAGGGCTGGGCGGTCCGGGTGCCGCGCCGGCTGCAGGAGCTGCGGCTCTCGCTCGCGTCGGCGACCAGCGAGCTCTCCCAGAAGCAGGGGCGCGCACCGACCGTCTCGGAGCTCGCCGCCCACCTCAAGATCAGCGACGAGGAGGTGCTGGAGGGCCTGGAGTCCGCCAACGCCTACAGCACCTTGTCCCTGGACGCGGGCGACTCGGGCAGCGGCGACGAGCCGATGCCGGTGTCCGAGACCCTGGGCATCGAGGACGAGGGCCTCGAGGGCGTGGAGTACCGCGAGTCGCTCAAGCCGATGCTCGAGCAGCTTCCCCCGCGCGAGAAGAAGATCCTCATGCTGCGCTTCTTCAAGAACATGACGCAGTCCGAGATCGCGGCCGAGGTGGGCATCTCGCAGATGCACGTGTCCCGGCTCCTGGCGCGCACGCTGGCCCAGCTGCGCGAGGGCCTCCTCGTCGAGGAGTGAGTGCGGGTACGACGGGGTGAGGCCTCGACGCAGGCCCGGTGGGCCGCGGCTACTCCTGCAGCGCCTCGTCCGTGGGCCGGACGAACAGCAGCACCAGCACGGTGAGCGCCAGCACGAGCAGCGGCACGCCGACGTACCACCGCCCGCCGCGGACCAGGTCGTAGGCGACCGGCAGCACCAGCAGGTTGGTCACCAGCCCGGGGGCCCGCGCCCACCGGCGCCGCCGGGCCAGCCCGCGGGTCACCAGCGCCAGGCCCACCGTGCCGAGCAGCGTGAGCACCGTCGCCGTCGCCGCCCGGGTGCGGTCGTCGGCGTCGGCGACCACGATCTCGACGGCGAAGAAGACCGTGGCGGCGAGCAGCCCGAGGGTCTCCAGCCCGACCAGGGCGGCTGCGGCACGCAGCGTCCGGGGCATGGGCGCAGACGATAGCCGGGCTATACGCTGACGCCTCATGAGGGCGCTGCTGGTGGTGAATCCCAATGCCACGACCACCTCCGCCCGCACCCGGGAGGTCCTGGCCAGCGCCCTCGAGGGGGAGCTCAAGCTGGACGTCGCGCACACCGAGGCCCGGGGGCACGCCGCGCACCTGGCCCGGCAGGCCCGGCGCGACGGGATGGACGTGGTGGTCGCACTGGGCGGTGACGGCACCGTCAACGAGGTGGTCAACGGCCTTCTCACGCCCGGCGGTCCCGGCCCCGACGCGCCCGCGCTCGCCGTCGTGCCAGGGGGCGGTACCAACGTCTTCGCCCGCGCCCTGGGCATCCCCCGCGACCCGGTCGAGGCCACGGGCGTGGTCCTCGCGGCGCTGCGGGCCCGCCGCCGGCGCTCGATCGGGCTCGGCGTCGCCGGCGACCGGTGGTTCACCTTCAACGCCGGCATGGGCTGGGACGCCGAGGTCGTGGCCCGTGTCGACCGGGCGCGCCGCGAGCGGGCCAAGCGCACCACCAACCGCGACTACGTACGGGCGGCGCTCGCCGAGTTCTTCCTCTCCGGCGACCGCCGCCACCCGGCACTGACCGCCTACCGCCCCGGCGCGGAGCCGCTGGCCGGCGTCCACCTCGGCATCGTGGCCAACACCGCGCCGTGGACCTACCTCGGCGACCGGCCGCTGCGCACCTCGCCGCGGGCCAGCTTCGACACCGGCCTCGATCTCTACGCGCTCACCCGCCTAGGCACCGCGCACACCCTGGCCGAGGTCCGCCGCCTGCTGGCCGGGACCTCCGCCGAACGCAGCGGCAGGGGGGTGCACCGGGAGCACGACCTGGCCGAGCTCACCCTGCGAGCGGTCCGGCCGGTGGCCGCCCAGGTCGACGGCGAGTCGCTCGGCGACCTCACGGCGCTGACCTTCCGCAGCGTGCCGGAGGCGGTCCGGGTCGTCGTCTGACGCCCGTCGGTCGTGGGGCACGAACCGGCCGGCTGGCCGCCGGTTCCCGGACGGTTGTCCGGTCCGACCCGTTCCGTCCGCCTCGGTTCCTGTGACCAAGCCCACCGGAGCGTCTCGAAAAATGTGCTCGACGAGCCTTGTAACGACCGGAATCGTTTGGAAGGGTTGAGATCACGAGTTCGAAGTCGTGCTGGACGGGGTACAGCACGCCGCGAACACCTCACGGGCGGACGGCGAGACCGGAAGATCGGTTCTCCTCCGCCCTTCCGGGTGCTCGTGAACGGTTTCACAAGCAACCCCGCCCCCACCGACTGACACGAGGAGCGACACGCATGGACTGGCGCCACCGCGCAGCCTGCCGTGACGAGGACCCGGAGCTGTTCTTCCCGATCGGCAACACCGGTCCCGCCCTGCTGCAGATCGAGGAGGCGCGCGCCGTCTGCCGTCGCTGCGAGGTGGTCGACACCTGCCTGCAGTGGGCGCTGGAGTCCGGTCAGGACGCCGGCGTCTGGGGCGCCATGAGCGAGGACGAGCGCCGCGCCCTGAAGCGCCGCACCGCCCGCAACCGAGCGCGCACCGCCTGACCCGCAGCACGACGACGCCCGAAGGTCCCGGCCGCATCGGCCGGGACCTTCGTCGTCAGCGGGGGAGCACGACCTCGGCCCGGGTCCCGGGCGCGTCCGTTGACCGGTCCGGCCCCACCGCCCCCGCCGAACCCCCCGGCCCACCGGTCCGGTCCGAGAGCCGCAGCCGGCCGCCGAGCTCGCCTTCGACCAGGGTGCGCACGATCTGCAGGCCCAGGCCGGCGTCGCGGTCGAGGTCGAACCCGGGGGGCAGCCCACGCCCGGCCTCCTCGACGCAGAGCCGCAGCTCGCCCTCCCCCGGGCGGACCGACACCACCACCTCGCCGCCCGACTCGGCGAGCCCGTGCTCGACGGCGTTCTGCACCAGCTCGACCAGGACGAGGGCCAACGGCGTCGCCACCTCGGGCTCGAGCAGCCCGAAGCTGCCGTCCCGCCGGACCCGCACCTCCCCCGCGGCGCCGAGCGCACCGACCATGCCGGCCACCCGGTCGGCCACGTCGTCGAAGTCCACGACGTCCTCGGCCGCCCGGGCCAGCGTCTCGTGGACGACCGCGATCGAGCCGATCCGCCGCTCCGCCTCGGTGAGCGCCTCGCGCGCCGTCTCGTCGTCGTCGCCCAGCCGGCGGGCCTGCAGCCGCAGGAGGGCGGCCACCGTCTGCAGGTTGTTCTTCACCCGATGGTGGATCTCGCGGATGGCGGTGTCCTTGCCGACCAGCTCCCGTTCGCGCCGGCGCACCTCGGTCACGTCGCGGCAGAGCACCAGCGCCGCGGTGCGCACGCCGTCGGGCACCAGGGGGATGACCCGCAGCCGCAGCGCGGTGCCGGAGGCCTCGACCTCGGTCTCGCGCGCGGCCCAGCCGCTGACGACCGTCGACAGCGGCTCGTCGACCGGCGGCGCCAGCGAGCCGGCCGACCCGCCGGTGGCCAGGCGTGCCGTCACGTCGCCGAGGTGCGCGCCGGTCAGGTCGCCGGTCAGGCCCAGCCGCCGGTAGGCCGAGACGGCGTTGGGGCTGGCGAAGGTCACGACGCCGTCCTCGTCGAGCCGGACCAGCCCGTCGCCGACCCGCGGGGCGTGCGCCACCCGGGCTCCGCCGTCGTCGACGGGGAAGCGGCCCTGGGCCACCATCCGGGCCAGGTCGTCGGCCGTGCGCAGGTAGGTCAGCTCGAGCCGGCTCGGGGTGCGCGCCGCGGCCAGGTTGGTGTGCCGGCTGACGACGCCGACCACCCGGCCGGCCCGGACCACCGGGATCGTCTCCTCCCGCACCGGCACCTCGCCCGGCCAGTCCGGGTCGCGCTCCCGGCAGATCCGCTGCTCGTCGAGAGCCCGGTCCAGCTGCGGCCGCCGGCCGCGCGGAACCTCGGTGCCGACGACGTCGTCGTGGTGGGCGGTCGGCCCGGTCGTCGGGCGCATCTGGGCCACCGCAACGAACCCGGCCCTGGAGGCCAGCGGCAGCCAGAGCACCAGGTCGGCGAAGGACAGGTCGGCCAAGAGCTGCCAGTCCGCGACGAGCGCGTGCAGCCATGCCACGTCCTCGACCGAGAGTTCCGTGCGCCGGGCGGCGACGTCCTGGAGCGAGGCCACGACCCGAGCCTAGGTGGCTGCGGGCTCACGCCTACAGTTCCGGCAATGACTGCTGGGACGGCACCGAGCGCTTCGGGGGCACCGACGGCATCGAGGACACCAGGGGCACCGGGGAGGACCGACGACCTGGTGCGCCGGGACCTGCGCGCGCTGTGGCACCCGTTCACCCAGCACTCGGTCTGGCCCGACGACCAGCCGATCGTCGTCGACCGGGCCGAAGGCATGCACCTCTGGGACACCGACGGCAACCGCTACCTCGACGGCGTGTCCTCGCTGTGGGTCACGGTGCACGGCCACCGGGTGCCCGAGATCGACGCGGCGGTGCGGGCCCAGCTCGAGCGCCTCGACCACGCGACCTTCCTCGGCCTGACCCACGAGCCCGGCATCGAGCTGGCGGAGCGCTTGCTCGCCACGGCGCCCGAGGGACTGACCCGGGTGTTCTTCGCCGGCGACGGCTCGTCGGCGGTGGAAGCGGCGCTGAAGATGGCCTTCCAGGCCGGCGCGCAGAGCGCAGGTGGCCGGCCGCGACCGCTCTACCTGCACGTCGCCGAGGGCTACCACGGCGACACGATCGGGGCGGTGAGCGTCGGCGGCGTCGAGCTGTTCCATGCGACGTACCGCCCGATCCTGCTCGAGACCCGCTTGGTCTCCTCGCCCGGCGTGCTCGCCGACGGGCAGTCGCGTGCCGACAGGGCGGCGCAGGTGCTCGCCGAGATGGCCGCGGCCCTGGAGCGGGCCGACGGCCAGGTGTGCGCCGTCGTCGTCGAGCCGCTGGTGCAGGCGGCCGGCGGCATGCTCACACACGACCCGGCGTTCGTCCGCGGCGTGCGGGAGCTGTGCGACCGCCACGGCGCCCTGATGGTCGTCGACGAGGTGGCCACCGGCATCGGCCGCACGGGCACGATGTGGGCCGTCGAGCAGGCGGGGGTCTCGCCCGACCTGCTCACCTGTGGCAAGGGCCTGACCGGGGGCTACCTGCCCTTGTCGGCGGTCCTGGCCCGCGAGGAGGTCTACGAGGCGTTCCTCGGGGCGCCCGCGCAGGCGCGCACGTTCTTCCACGGGCACTCCTACACGGCCAACCCGCTGTGCTGCGCTGCCGCCATCGCCAACCTGGACCTGATGGCCCAGCGGGGTACCGTGGAGCACGCGGCGCGGGTCGGCGAGCGGATCGGCGAGCTGACCGCGGGACTCGCCGATCACGACGGGGTGCGTGAGGTCCGCCGCGTCGGCACGATGACCGGCATCGAGGTCCAGCCGGTCGGCGAGCGCACGGGGTTCGCGGTCTGCCAGGCCGCGCGCCGGCGGGGCGTGTGGGTGCGCCCTCTCGGCGACGTGGTCGTGCTGATGCCTCCGCTCGCGATCGAGGAGGACGACCTGCAGACGCTGTGCGGCGTCGTCGAGGGAAGCATCCGGGAGGTCTTCGGATGACGGAGCCGCCCGGGCTGGCCCACCTGCACAGGCTCGCTGCCGACCGGGAGCGGCGCGGCATGCGGCGGGTGCTACGGCCGCGATCGGCCGACGACGAGGTGCTGGACCTCGCCTCCAACGACTACCTCGGGCTGGCCCGCGACCCCCGGGTCGCCGGCGCCGCGGCCCAGGCGGCCCGCCGCTGGGGCGCCGGGTCGACGGGCTCGCGGCTGGTGACCGGCAGCACCGACCTGCACGCCCGGCTGGAGGCCGACCTGGCCGGCTTCGTCGGCGCCGAGGCCGGTCTGGTCTTCTCCTCCGGCTACCTGGCCAACCTGGGCGCGCTCACCGCGCTGGCCGGGCCCGGCGCGCTCGTGGTGTCGGACGCCCTCAACCACGCGTCGGTGGTCGACGCCTGCCGCCTGTCGAGGGCGGCGGTCGAGGTGGTGCCCCATCGGGACGTGGCAGCGGTCGGGCGGGTGCTCGCGCGGCGTACGCCGGGACCTGCCGTGGTCGTCACCGACGCGGTGTTCAGCGTCGACGGCGGTCTGGCGCCGCTCGCCGAGCTGCACGCCGTCGCCCGCCGGCACGGCGCACTGCTCGTCGTGGACGAGGCGCACGCCCTGGGCGTGGTCGGCGACGAAGGCCGGGGCGCTGCGCACTCTGCGGGCCTCGCCGGACAGCCCGACGTGGTGCTCACCGTGACGCTGAGCAAGTCGCTCGGCGCGCAGGGCGGTGCGGTGCTCGGGCCGGTCATCGTCGTCGAGCACCTGGTCAACACGGCACGGCCGTTCATCTTCGACACCGGGCTCGCGCCGGCCTCCGTCGCCGGTGCGGGCGCTGCGCTCGAGGTGCTGCGGGCCGAGCCCTCCCTCGCCAAGGCGGTGCGCTCCCGGGCGACCGGGCTGTCGGCGGACCTGCTCGCCGCCGGTCTGCGGGCGACCGTGCCGGACGCCGCGGTGGTGTCGGTCCTGGTGGGCGGCCCGGGCCCGGCGGCGGACGCGGCGGCGCGCCTGCTCGCGGATGGGGTGCGGGTCGGCTGCTTCCGGCCGCCTTCGGTGCCCGACGGCGTCTCGCGGCTGCGCCTCACGGCGCGCGCCGACCTGACCGACGGCGAGGCCGCGCGCGCGGTCGCGGCAGTCGCGGGAGCGGTCAGGTCCTGAGCAGCGTGCGGATCGTCCGCAGGGCGACCGAGAGCGACGCGAGGTCGAAGTGGTCGGTCGCGATGATCTCGCCGAGCGTGGCTTGCGCTCGAGCGACGCCTTCGCTGTTGGCCTGCTCCCAGGCGGCGATCCGCACCGCCGGCTGGTCGGCGGACGACGTGGAGGTGAGGACGTTGGACGTGAGGCCGGCGAGCGCGGCGTAGAGGTCGTAGCGCAGTGCCGACCGGGCGAGGGCGGTCCAGCGGTCGTCGCGCGGGAGAAGCGTGATGCGGGTGAGCATGCGGTCGACCTCGATGCCCTCGGAGATCGCGAAGTAGACCGCGGCGACCTCCTCGGCCGGCACCTTCTCGGCCGTCGCGATCTCGACGATGTCGAGCAGCGAGAACGTGTCGAGCAGGGCGGCCGCGCGGCGGGCCAGGTCGTCCGGGACGCCGAGCCCGGTGAACTCGTCGGTCCGCATCAGCAGCCGCTCCTGCTCGGCCCCGATGAGCAGGTCCGGCACCCGGCCGACCAGCGCCGCGACGTCGGGCCCGAAGTGCTCGACCTCGCCGCGCACGTCGATGGTGGCCCGCCGGCTCTGCACCAGCCAGCGGGTGCAGCGGTCGAGCAGTCGCCGTGCCTCGAGGTAGAGCATGGACTGGACGTCGGTCGGCAGCTGGTTGTCCAGCTCGCGCACCGCGGCCCAGAAGGCGTCGAGGTCGAAGACCTCGCGGACCACCGAGTAGGCCTTGACGATCTCGATCGGGCTGGCGCCGGTCTCCTCCAGGGCGCGGAACACGAAGGTCATGCCCGCGTGGTTGACCAGGTCGTTGACCACCCAGGTGGACACGAGCTCGCGGCGCAGCGGGTGGCTGTCGAGCCGGTCGGCGAAGTCGCGCACGATCCGGTGCGGGAAGTAGCGGCGCAGAGCACCGACGAACCAGGGGTCGTCGGGCAGGTCGGAGTCGAGCACGGTGGCGGTCAGGGTGATCTTGGAATAGGCCGCGAGGACGGCCAGCTCGCTGGACGCGAGCCCCTCGCCCGCAGCCAGCCGGTCGTTGACGACATCACGTGGCGGCAGGAACTCGAGGGCCCGGTCGAGCGCGCCGCGCTGCTCGAGGGACCGGACGAAGCGCTCGTGCACCGAGAGCATCGCCGCGGCCTGCACCCGGGCGTTACCGAGCATCACGTTCTGCTCGTAGTTGTTGTCGAGGACGTGGCGCGCGACGTCGTCGGTCATCTCGGAGAGCACGGCGGGGCGGTCCGCCGGGTCCAGCGCACCGTCGCGCACGGCGTCGTCGAGCAGGATCTTGATGTTGACCTCGTGGTCGGACGTGTCGACGCCGGCGCTGTTGTCGATGGCGTCGGTGTTGATGCGGCCACCCGCCCCCGTGGCGCCGTCGCGGCTGTACTCGATGCGGCCCAGCTGGGTCAGGCCGAGGTTGCCGCCCTCGCCCACCACCATGGCCCGGACCTGGGAGCCGTTGACCCGGATCGCGTCGTTGGCCTTGTCGCCGACGTCGGCGTGGGACTCGGGCGTCGCCTTCACGTAGGTGCCGATGCCGCCGTTCCACAGCAGGTCGACCGGCGCCGCCAGCACCGCCTTCAGCAGCTCGGGCGGGGACAGCCTGGTGACGGCCGCGTCGAGCCCGAGCCGCTCCCGCACCTGGGGACTGATGGGCACCGACTTGACGGTGCGCGCCCACACGCCACCGCCGGCCGATATCAACGACGTGTCGTAGTCAGCCCAGGAGGAGCGCGGCAGGTCGAAGAGCCGACGCCGCTCGGCGAAGGATGCAGCGGCGTCGGGGTCGGGGTCGAGGAACACGTGCCGGTGGTCGAACGCCGCGACCAGCCGGATGTGCTCCGAGAGCAGCATGCCGTTGCCGAACACGTCACCGGACATGTCGCCGATGCCGACGACGGTGAAGTCCTGGGCCTGGGTGTCGACGCCCAGCTCACGGAAGTGGCGCTTGACCGACTCCCAGGCCCCGCGTGCCGTGATGCCCATCACCTTGTGGTCGTAGCCGACCGAGCCACCGGAGGCGAATGCGTCGCCGAGCCAGAAGCCGTAGTCGAGGGCGACCTGGTTGGCGATGTCGGAGAACGTCGCGGTGCCCTTGTCAGCGGCGACCACCAGGTAGGCGTCGTCGCCGTCGTGCCGCACCACCTGCGGCGGCGGCACGACCTCGCGGTGCCCGTCACGCAGGACCAGGTTGTCGGTCACGTCGAGCAGTCCACTGATGAACGTGCGGTAGCAGGCGATGCCCTCGGCGAGGACCGCCTCACGGTCGGTCGGGTCGGCCGGCGGCCGCTTCACCACGAACCCGCCCTTGGCGCCCACCGGCACGATGACCGCGTTCTTGACCATCTGGGCCTTGACCAGCCCGAGCACCTCGGTGCGGAAGTCCTCGCGGCGGTCGGACCAGCGCAGCCCGCCGCGGGCGACCGCACCGAAGCGCAGGTGCACGCCCTCGACCCGGGGGCTGTAGACCCAGATCTCGTAGCGCGGCCGGGGCTGCGGGAGGTCCGGGACCTTGTGCGGGTCCAGCTTGAACGCGACGTACGGCTTCGGGGAGCCGTCGGCGGCGGCCTGGAAGTAGCTGGTCCGCAACGTGGCCCGCACCAGGCCGAGCAGCGAGCGCAGGATTCGGTCCTGGTCGAGGCTCGCCACGGCGTCGAGAGCGCCGTGGATCTCCTCGAGCAGGCCCTCGACGAGGTCCTCGGACGCATCCTGGTGACCCGGGTGGAAGCGGGCCTCGAAGAGCCGGACGAGCAACCGGGAGATGTGCACGTTGGAGACCAGGCACTCCTGGATGTAGGCCTGGCTGAACGTCGAGCCGCCCTGCCGCAGGTACTTGGCGTAGGCCCGCAGAACCATCGCCTGCCGCCAGGTCAGGCCGGCCCGCAGGACCAACGCGTTGAAGCCGTCGCTCTCGGCGTTGCCCGACCACACGGCCGCGAAGGCGTCCTGGAACAGGACCCGGGCGTCGTCGACGGGCAGCTCGCCGGACGGCTGGTAACGCAGCCCGAAGTCGTAGACCCAGGCACGGGTGCGGCCCGGCCGCTGGATCTCGTAGGGCCGCTCGTCGACGACCTCGACGCCCATCTCCTGCAGCCGCGGCAGCACCACTGACAGGGAGACCGGGTCACCGACGTGGAAGAGCTTGAGCCGTCGCTCCCCCTCGGCGGCGTCCTCGGGCACGTAGAGGTTCAGGTCGATGCCGCCGTCGTCGTCGAGGGCCTCGAGCCGGTGCAGATCCTCGACGGCGGCGGTGGCCGGGAGGTCCTCCTTGTAGGCCTCGGGGAAGGCGTCGGAGTAGGTGGCGACGAGCCGGGTCGCCTCCTCCTCGGAGCAGCTCTCCTGCAGCGCGTCGAAGAAGTCGTCGTCCCATGACCGGGTCGCGGCGACCAGGCGGGCCTCGACCTCGGCCGGGTCGACCTCGGCGACCCGCGCGCCCGGCTCGGTCCGGACCACGAAGTGCAGCCGGGCGAGGACCGACTCGGACACCAGCGCGGTGTAGTCGATGCTCGTGCCCTGGAAGGCGTCGAGCAGGATCTCCTCCATCGCGTGCCGCACCTGCGTCGTGTAGCGGTCGCGGGGCAGGTAGACCATGCAGGACATGAAGCGGCCGTAGTCGTCCCGGCGCAGGAAGAGCCGCAGCTGGCGACGCTCCTGCAGGTGAAGGACGCTCGTCACGATCTGCTCGAGGTCGTCGACGGCGATCTGGAACAGCTCGTCGCGCGGGTAGGTCTCGAGGATCTGCAGCAGGTCCTTGCCGGAGTGGCTGTTGGCGGTGAAGCCGCTCCGGGCGAGCACCTCGGCGGCCTTGCGGCGCAGCACCGGGATGCGCTGGATGCTCTCGTTGTAGGCGGCCGAGGTGAACAGGCCGAGGAAGCGGCGCTCGCCGACGACCTCCCCGGCCTCGTCGAACGTCTTGACCGCGACGTAGTCGAGGTAGGCCGGCCGGTGCACGGTGGAGCGGCTGTTGGCCTTGGTGATCACGAGCAGCTGGCGGCGGCGCGCGTGCGCGCTCACCTCCGGCGGCAGCCGACCGGCGTCGCCGTCCTGGCGCTGGTCGGCGCGCAGGATGCCGAGCCCAGTGCCCGGGACGGCGACCAGCCGGTCGCCGGACCCGTCCTCGAGGGCGACCAGCTCGTTCTCCCGGTAGCCCAGGAAGGTGAAGTGCGCGTCGGCCAGCCAGCGGAGCAGCTCGCCCGTCTCGGCGACCTCCTGGGCGGACATGCCGGGCGGCGCGGTGTCGGCGACCTCGTCGGCGACCTGGACGGCGATGCGCTGCATGCGCGGCCAGTCCTCGACCGCCTCGCGGACGTCGCGCAGCACCCGCTCGAGGTCCGCCACCAGCAGGTCACGCTGCTCGTCGTCGGTCTCGCGGTCGATCTCGACCCGCATCCACGACTCGACGACGCCGTCCGTGCAGTCGTCGCGGGCGTCCTCGAGGGACGTGGCGTCGCACACCTCGAGGAGCGTGCCGGCGATGTCGCGCCGCACCACCAGCTGCGGATGGATCACCAGGTGGATCGCCCGACCGTGCCGGCTGAGCTCCGCGGTGACCGAGTCGACGAGGAACGGCATGTCGTCGCTGACGACCTCGACGACCGAGTGCCCCTCGTCCTCGGGAGTGCGTACCCGGACGGAGGCGGTGCCCTGGGGCCTGCTGGCGGCCAGTTCGCGGTGGGCCAGCGGGGCGCCCAGGACGTCCTCCACCCGGCGCCCGACCAGGTCCTCGGGCGCGATGTGCCGGTAGTAGCGGTGCAGGTAGGCCGCCAGGTCCTCGGCCGGGACCGTCACGTCCGGACGCTCCGCGGCGAGCTCGAGGGCCCGGTCGAGCAGCGCCCCCTTGGCGTGCTCGAGGGCCAGCACCCGCTCGGCCTGCCTGTCCTGCCGTACCGCCGACATCGTCGTCGTCGCCCGCCCTTTGCGCTGCCTGTCTGGTCCCCCGACCCTAGCGCCGGGCCGTCACGGCGGTGCCGGAGGTCACGACGTCACAGGTGGGAGCGCAGCTCCCAGAGCAGGGGGAAGTAGTGCAGCCCGAGCCGGCCGCGCAGGTAGGGCGAGCCGCTGGAGCCGCCGGTGCCGGACTTGGTGCCGATCTGGCGCTCGACCATGAGGACGTGCCGGGACCGCCACAGGGCGGCGTTGGCGTCGTGGTCCAGGAGGCGCTCGGCGAGCTCCCACACCTCGCCGTAGGTGCCCCGGTCGCCGGCCACGGTGAGCAGCGAGGCGGTGATCTCCTCGTCGGTGGCCGCCGGCAGGCCGGCGCGACGTACGACGTGGAGGAACGCCTCCCACAGCGACGGCTCGTCGAGCCGGCGCTGCAGCCGCGCCCGCTCCTCGGCCGTCAGGCCGCGGAAGCGGTCGAGGTAGCCGGGATCCTTGGCGCCGGCCAGGAACTCCAGCTCGCGGAACTGCACGCTCTGGAAGCCGCTCGCGGGCGCAAGCCGGTCGCGAAAGACCAGGAAGTCCTGCGGGGTCATGGTCTCGAGGACGGCCACCTGCCGGATCAGGACGTCCTCGATAGCGACCACCCTGGCCAGCAGGTGGCGGGCCCGCCACAGGTCGCCGGAGAACATCTCCTCGCGGGCAGCGGTCAGCTCGTGCAGGAGCTGCTTGAACCACAGCTCGTAGACCTGGTGCACGGTGATGAACAGCAGCTCGTCGTGCGCCGGTGGGTCGGACTCGAGGTGCTGCTGGTCGAGCAGCTCGGCCACCCGCAGGTACGACCCGTAGGTGAGCCGGGCGCCCTCCTCGCCGAAGTGCCGGTCATGGTCGGTGCCGTCTGCGCTGCTGACGTCGGTCTGGTCGCCCACGCGCCGAGGGTAGTGCGGCGCGCCCTGCCTAGGGTTGGTCGCGTGCCGACGGAGGGTGAGCCGATCGACGCCCGCTTCACCAAGTGGGGCGGCGGGCGGCACTGGGAGTTCCCGCTGCGCTGCGTCGGCGTCGACGAGCACGGCGTGTGGGGCGCGGGAGAGGTCGGGACCCGGCTGTGGCGGCCGGGCGCCGGCTTCGTGTCGCAGGTCGGCTGGGTGACCCTCTTCCCGCACGACCGGCCGTGGGCCGCGTCCTTCTACGGGTCGGCGCACCAACAGATCGACACCTACGTCGACATGACCACCGTTCCGGAGTGGTCCGGGTCCAGCGTCTCGATGGTCGATCTCGACCTCGACGTGGTGCTGATGCGTGACGGGTCGCTGCTGCTCGACGACGAGGACGAGTTCGAGCAGCACCGGCGAGACCTCGGCTACCCGGCCGAGGTCGTGGACCTGGCGCGGCGGACCGCCGACGAGGTGCTGGCCGCCGTCTGGGACGGCACCGAGCCCTTCGGGGCGGTCGGCGCCTCGTGGCTGGACCGGGTCTCCGGCTAGTCACCGTCGCGTGGTGCCCGCGACGAACCTGTGGACGCTCAGCCCATGTGGGGATAGGCGTGGTCGGTGGGCGGGACGAGGGTCTCCTTGATCGACCGGGAGCTGGTCCAGCGCATGAGGTTCTGCGGGGCACCTGCCTTGTCGTTGGTCCCGCTCGCCCGGGCGCCACCGAAGGGCTGCTGCCCGACGACCGCGCCGGTCGGCTTGTCGTTGACGTAGAAGTTGCCGGCGGCGAAGCGCAGGAAGTCGCTCGCCGCGGCGACCGCCGCGCGGTCCTGCGCGATGATCGACCCGGTCAGCGCATAGTCCGCGACCGACTCCATCTGGGTCAGCATCGCGTCGTAGTCGCCGTCGTCGTAGACGTGGACGCCGAGGATCGGCCCGAAGTACTCGGCCGTGAAGATCTCGTTGTCCGGGTCGGTCGACTCGAGCACGGTGGGCCGGACGAACCAGCCCTCGCTGTCGTCGCAGGTGCCGCCGGCGATCACGGTCATGCTGTCGTCGCCCTTGGCCCGCTCGAGCGCGGCCTTGTGCTTGCCGAACGCCCGGTCGTCGATGACGGCGCCCATGAAGTTGGACAGGTCGGTGACGTCGCCCATCGTCAGCGAGTCGGTGAGCGCCGCGAGGTCGTCGCGGAGCCTCGACCACAGGCTGCGCGGCACGTAGGCCCGCGAGGCGGCGGAGCACTTCTGGCCCTGGTACTCGAAGGCACCCCGGACCATGGCGGTGCGCAGCACCTCGAGGTCGGCCGAGGGGTGGGCGACGATGAAGTCCTTGCCGCCGGTCTCGCCGACGATGCGCGGGTAAGTCCGGTAGGACGCGATGTTGTCGCCGACCTGTTTCCACAGCCCCTGGAAGACGGCTGTCGAGCCGGTGAAGTGGATGCCGGCGAGGGCCGGGTCGACCATCGCCACGTCGGAGACCGTCTTGCCGTGCCCGGTCACCATGTTGATGACGCCGGGCGGCAGGCCGGCCTCCTCGAGCAGCATCATCAGCAGGTGCGCCGCGTACTGCTGGGTCGGTGCGGGCTTCCATACGACGGTGTTGCCCATGAGCGCGGGCGCCGTAGGCAGGTTGCCGGCGATCGCGGTGAAGTTGAACGGGGTGATCGCGTAGACGAAGCCCTCGAGGGGGCGGTGGTCGGTGCGGTTCCAGATGCCGGGCGAGGAGATCGGCTGCTCGGCGAGGATCTGCCGGGCGAAGTGCACGTTGAAGCGCCAGAAGTCGATGAGCTCGCAGGCCGAGTCGATCTCGGCCTGGATGGCGGTCTTGGACTGGCCGAGCATGGTCGCCGCGTTGAGCGTCGAGCGCCAGGGGCCGGCGAGAAGGTCGGCCGCCCTGAGCAGGATCGCCGCCCGGTCGTCGAACGACAGCGCGCGCCAGCCGGGCGCAGCGGCCGTGGCGGCGTCGACGGCCGCCCGAGCGTCCGCGTGGGTGGCGCCGCGCATCGTGCCGAGCACGTGGTGGCGGTTGTGCGGCTGCACGACGTCGAGCTCGTCTCCGCCCCCGAAGCGCTTCTCGCCGCCGATCGTCATGGTCAGCTCGCGCGGCTCGCTGGCCATCCGCTTGAGGGTCTGCTCGAGGTCGGCGCGCTCGGCGCTGCCAGGGGCGTACTGCCGGACCGGCTCGTTGACGGGGGCGGGGACCTGGGTGACGGCGTCCATGGCCGCCATCGTGCCACTGGGTGCCGCCCGCCGGGAGCCCAGCCCGGTCAGGACTCCAGCTCGACCAGGACCGCGAGCTCCTGCGCGGCGTACCACCCCAGCTCGTGGTCCTCGACGCCGTCGACCACGAACGTGGCGTCGTCGTCGCCGGCGTCCGCGCCGGGCAGGGCCGCGACCGCAGCGCGTACGTCGTCGGCCGCGTCGGGGTGGTCCACCAGGGCGGACTCGACCACGGTCAGGTCCACCGGCCCGTCGACCCGCACGGCTGCGCGGTCCTCGCCGCCCGGGGTCCCGGTGGGGTGCACCCGGCCGTCGGGCAGCTCGGCCGCGAGCACGACCCGGCGTGGCGCGCCGTCGCCGACCAGCCGCAGCGACGCGCGCGCCGCCGCGGAGGTCGCGGCGTACTCCAGCTCCTCGAGGTCGCCCTCCACGTACCACTCGCGCAGCGCCGGGGTGACCGCGTAGCCGGTCCGAGCGTCGAGGCTGCCGCCCGCCAGGGCAGTGGCGAGCCCGGCCATCGTGGTCGGCAGGTAGACCCGCACTCAGACCTTCCGGCCGATGTCGTCGGGCGACGGCTCCGAGAGGGCGGCCCGGCTGGTGCGCAAGGAGGTCTCCAGGACGGCCAGCCGCCGGCGTGGGTCCATCATGTTGGCGCCGATCTCGACGAGGTCCTCGGGCCCCGGCCCTAGCACGGTGACCGAGGTGCCGGCCCGGCTCAGCGTCTGGCACTCGCCGACCAGCCGCCGGGTGACCTGCCGGCGCCACCGGCGCTCCAGGCGGGCCGCCACGGTCCGCGGCCGGTCGGCGACGAACGCAGCCATCGGCGCGAGGACGTAGACCTCGTCCAGCCCCTCGCGGGCGAGCAGGTCGACGCTGGTCGTCGAGAGGGTGCCCCCGTCCACGTAGCGACGCCCGTCGACGAGCACGGGGGCGTACCACCCCGGGATCGCGCACGACGCGGTGACCGCCTCGTCCAGGGCGGCGACCGGTGCGCCCTCGCGGCCGAACGCCACCCGTCGGCCGGTGTCGTAGTCCATGGCGACGATCCAGACCTGACCGCCGCTCGCGGTCTGCGCCCAGGCGCCGTCGGACGCCACCGACCGCACCATCGCGCCCACCTCGGCGAGGGTGCCGGTGCCGGTCGGGGTGAGCGCGGCGAGGACGGCGAGGGGCGGGACGGCGCGCGGCCGGGCGATCGAGCGCCGCAGCAGGGCCGGTGACCCCACGGCCAGCCGAGGCCGGCCGGGGTGGGAGCCGCCCGTCGACTCGTCGTAGCTCCACTCGAGGGCCAGCTCGCGCGGCAGCGGCATGCCCCGCTGGTGGGCGATCAGGTCGTCGACCGTGAGACCGCCGCCGATCAGCGCTGCCAGGACCGAGCCGGCCGACGTACCCACGACGACGTCGGCCTCCGCGGGGTCGAAGCCTTCGACCTCGATCAGCGCCTTCAGCGCCCCGATGGTCCAGGCCGCCCCAAGCACGCCGCCCGCGCCGAGCACCAGCCCGCGCCGCCTGGGTGCCCGACCGCCCATCAGCGGGTCGCCTCCAGCAGCTCGCCGAGCGCGTCGCCGAGGCACTGCGCGAGCACGTCGACGTCGGGCATCGCGTCGCGGTCGGCGTTGAGGCCGTAGAACACCTTCCCGTCGTACGACGTCAGGCCGATGCTCAGGGCCTGCCCCTTGGCCAGCGGGACGACCGGGTAGGCGGCGAGCATCCGCGCCTCGCCGGCGTAGAGCGGCTGCTGGGGGCCGGGCACGTTGGTGACCACCAGGTTGAACCAGCGCTTGGACAGCCCGCTCGCCACCCGGGCGCCGAGGGCGTGCAGGGTCGGCGGGGAGAAGCCGGCCAGCCCCGCCAGCGCCTCGGCGCCGACCGCCTGGCCGGTGTCCTTGTGCGCCTGCATCCGGTAGGAGACCTGGTGCAGCCGCATGACCGGGCTCGGCTCCCCCACCGGGAGGTCGACCAGGTAGCTCGAGACGCGGTTGCCGGTGGGCTGCCCGCCGTCGCCCTCGCTGCGCACGCTGACCGGCACCAGGGCGCGGACCGTGGTCGACGTGGAGACCTTCTCACCTCGGGTCAGCAGCCACGCGCGCATCGCACCGGCGACGGTGGCGAGGACCACGTCGTTGACGGTGCCCCCGTGCGCCTTGCGGATGCGGCGGTGGTCGTCGAGGTCGAACGTGGCCGTCGCGTAGCGCCGCTGCTCGCCGATCACCGCGTTGAGCGGGCTGTCCGGGGCGGACCGCGCCGCGGTGCGCGCGGCGGCGAGCAGGCCGCCGGCCGCCGAGACCGCCCGGCCAAGGGTGTGCTGCACCTCGCCGATCCCGCCGCGGACCGCGTCGATCGCCGCGGTCGGACGGCGGACCGTCTCGGCGACCGCACCGGCCACCAGCTCGACCCACGACGGCTCGGGAGCGGGTCGCCAGGTGTCGGCGGGCGGGTGCCGGCGCGCCGGTGTCGTGTCGAGGATGACCTGGCCGATGTCCACCGCGGCGATGCCGTCGACCATCGCGTGGTGGGTCTTGCTGATGACCGCGAACCGGCCGTCGGACAGTCCCTCGACGAGGTACATCTCCCACAGCGGCCGGGTGCGGTCGAGCGGGCGGCTCTGCACCCGCGCGACGAGCTCGGCCAGCTGCAGGTCGGTGCCCGGTCGCGGCAGTGCGGACCGCCGCACGTGGTAGGAGACGTCGAAGTGCTCGTCGTCGACCCAGACCGGGTTGGCGAGCCGCCCCGGCACCCACCGCACCCGCTGGCGGTAGCGCGGCACGAACGCGATGCGCTGGGAGATCAGCTCGACCAGCTGCTCGAGGTCGAAGCCGTCCGCCGGCTCCCGGAAGACGGCCACGCCGCCGACGTGCATCGGCGTCGTGGGCTCCTCGAAGTAGAGGAACGACACGTCGAGCGGAGTCAGCCGGTCGGCCATCCCTGCATCGTGGCACGTCGGGCCCGTCCGCAGAGGGACTGCATGCCATCCTGGGCGCATGATCCGCCGCGGTTCCTGCCTGCTGGCCGGTCTCGTCCTGGTGCTCGCCCTCGGCGGCTGCGCCTCGGGCGACGACGACCCCGGCGACGCCGGCACGACGGCCAGCGCCTCGGCGACGACCGGTGGCTCGGCATCGTCCAGCCCGGCGACCGAGACCGAGCAGGCGGTGGAGATCAGCGTCGCCGTCACCGACGGCAAGGTCGAGCCGGAGCCGCGGCGGGTCGAGGTCGCGAAGGACAGCCAGGTGCGCCTGATCGTGACCAGCGACGTCGACGACGAGCTGCACGTGCACGGCTACGAGGTCGAGGCCGAGCTCGAGGCC